>CADBMU010000055.1 GCA_902795845.1 uncultured Erysipelotrichaceae bacterium | reverse complement strand
AATTAAACCAGCAAATTTTTGAGCATGTAATTTATTTCTATTAGCAATAAAGAACATAACTGAATTAGTTTTCATATTAAATTCTTTGATTAAACTTGCTCTTTCTGTATCACTTAAGAATTTATCAATAGGTCCTTTTAATGAACCATCTTCCATTAAAGTGATATATCCAATTCCTGGCATTCCAATACTAGATGCATAATCAACTATTTCATTAAACCATGAGTTTGAATTTTGACCAATATTATCAGCAACTATAACTTTAATAGTACTTTTCTTAAATGGCCCAAATGTTGTATCTTTTAATACTTCAGTAGCATCTTTAATAATTAATGGATTTCTTAAATCTGGCTTATCAGTACCATAATCTTCCATAGCATCTTTATAAGCAATTCTTCTAAATGGAGGTTTGCTAACTTCTTTATTTGAAAATTTAGTAAATGTATCATAGAAAATACTTTCACCAACAGCTAATACTTCATCTTCTTCAACAAAAGACATTTCTAAATCTAATTGGTAGAATTCTAAAGTTCTATCAGCTCTTGCATCTTCGTCTCTAAAACATGGTGCTATTTGGAAATATTTACCCATTCCTCCAACCATTAATAATTCTTTATAGATTTGAGGTGCTTGAGGAAGAGCATAAAATTTACCTTTAAATAATCTTGATGGCACAACAAAATCTCTAGCTCCTTCTGGACTTGATGCTGTTAAAATTGGCGTTTGAACTTCATTAAATCCTAAATCATACATTTTATTTCTTAGAAAATGTAAAATATCTGAACGTAAAATCATATTTTTCTTTACTTGTTCATTACGCATATCTAAATATCTATATTTAAGTCTTACATCATCTTTAGTAGATTTAGATGTCATAATTTCAAATGGTAATTCATGAACAGACTCACCTAACATTTCTAATGAATCTACTAAAAGTTCAACAGTTCCAGTAGCTATTCTTTCATTTTCTGTTCCCTCTGCTCTTTTTCTAATTACTCCAGTTAATTTAATAACTGATTCTTTAGCAAGACCTTTAAACATATCATCATCATTTGATACTGTTTGAAGTGTTCCACTTTCATCTCTTAAATCTAAAAATAATACACCACCATGGTCACGAATATTTTCAATCCAACCACTAACTACGACTTTTTTATCGACTAAAGATTCATTTATATCTTTAATCATATGTGTTCTATATTTATTCATTATTTATTTTCCTTTCTAATTTCAATTCCTAATTCCTTTAATTGTTTTTCATCAACATCATTTGGGCATTCACACATTAAATCAGATGCAGATGCTGTTTTAGGAAATGCTATTACATCACGAATATTTTCTGTATTGGTTAAAAGCATTGTAAGTCTATCAAGGCCAAAAGCAAGACCACCATGTGGAGGAGTTCCATATTTTAATGCTTGATTGAACCAGCCAAATTTTTCTTCAATTTGTTCTTCAGTAAGTTCTAAAGCTTCAAACATTTTTTGTTGAATTTCGTCATTATGAATACGAATTGATCCACCACCAGCTTCATAACCATTGATTACGATATCATAAGCTTTACTATAACAATGAGCTTTATCTGTAAGTAATTTATCAACATCTTCATCTTTTGGAGCAGTAAATGGATGATGACATGCCATAAATCTATTTTCTTCATCACTCCATTCAAATGATGGAAAATCTGTTACCCATAATAATTTATAATCTGATTTAGAAATTAAGTCTAGATCTTTAGCTATTTTACATCTTAATGCACCAAGTGCAGTTTTAACAATGTCTTTTTTACCAGAAATAATTAATACTAAATCATTATTTTCAATATTTAGTGCCTCTTTAATATCATTGATTTCTTTTTCAGATAAAACTTTAACTATACTACCTGTAACTTCTTCATTATACTTTAAGTATGCAAGACCACTTGCTTTATAAGTTTTTACATAATCAGTAAGTTTATCTAAATCTTTACGAGAATATTTATCACTAGCATTTTTAACTACTATAGCATTTATAATTCCATTATCTTCAATAACTGATTTAAACACAGTAAAATCAGTATGTTCTAAAATATTTGTAATATCATAAATTTTCATTTCAAAACGCATATCAGGTTTATCAGATCCATAATAATTAATAGCATCATCATATTTCATTCGCAAAAGTGGTAATTTAATATCAATATTTTTAACTTTTTTAAAAACATGTGCTATTAAATTTTCAGCCATTGTCATAACATCATTTTCTTCGACAAAAGACATTTCTAAATCTACTTGAGTAAATTCTGGTTGTCTATCAGCACGAAGGTCTTCATCTCTAAAACATTTTGCTATTTGAAAATATCTTTCAATTCCTCCAACCATTAGAAGTTGCTTAAATAACTGAGGAGATTGAGGAAGAGCATAAAACTTGCCTTTATTAACACGACTTGGTACAAGATAATCTCTGGCTCCTTCAGGTGTAGATTTACAAAGTACAGGTGTTTCTACTTCAATAAAATCCTTACTATCTAAAAATTCTCTTATAGCCATTGTAATTTTACTACGTACTATAAGTTTATCTTTTATTTCATTTCGTCTTATATCAAGATATCTATATTTAAGACGAGTATCTTCTAAAGCACTGGTGTTATCAGTAATTTGAAATGGTATTTCAAGTGATTTACTTAATATTTCTAAGTATGTTATTGCAACTTCTACCTCACCAGTAGCAATTGAAGAATTAACATTATCTCTTTTACATACTTTACCACAAGCTTTTACAACATACTCATTCTTTAATGAAGAAGCAACATCATAATATTTATTTTCAGGATTTATAACAAGTTGAATTATTCCAGATCTATCTCTTAAATCAACAAATATAAGTCCTCCTAAATTTCTGACTTTAGAAACCCAACCATAGATTTCTATTTCTTCATTCAAATTTTTAATATTAATGCTATTATTAAATATTTCTTTCATAAAAATCCTCTTTTCTAAATAAAAAAAGTACCAGCATGTAAGGACGAAATAATTTCCGCGGTGCCACCTTACTTTACTTAGGTACTCTCTAGTTTAATTTATCGCATTAAAACGTTTTTAATCATCAAAAAGTTGTTTTTCATCTATTTTTATCTTAAGCTTTTTCACTAACTAGCTCTCTCTTTTAAGAATATTATATAGATTACTCGTCTTTTCTATAAAAAATTCAAAATGTAAGTTTATTTTATTACTTTTATAAGCAAAAGTCAATTAAATTTCAGTAAATTCATTAACTGTAATGCTGCAAATTCCACTTTTTTCATTATTATTTTTTATATACTTTATATAAACTTGATAAGTCCCGTTACTTGTAACCTCAAATGTATTAATATCAGTGTGAGTAACATCGCCTAAAGAATAACTATATTTATCATCATCACTAGTTTCAGTGTTATTTACAGTAAGTCTTATAATTTTTGTATTATTATCATCAATCATTTCTTTTTCAATACTACATAAAGGCATTTTATACTCCAACAAAGTATTAGATTTTATGTCTTTCTTTACTTGGTTTAATAAAATCCTATTTTGAGCATAAGCTGCTAAATTAATTGTTAAAAGTAATAAAAAAACGATAAAAAATGAAAATATAATTGAAACTGCTATAAAACCTTTTTTATTTTTCATTTTTCATCCCTCTTTACTATATTATTATTATACTTTTATTAGGGATTAATGTCAATTTCAAAAAAGATTGATATATTTTTAATTTTTGACTATCCTCATTAGTTTTACATTCATATAAAATATAACCAGCGTCATTTAATAATTCATAAGGAGTTTTGTTTTTATTAATTTTTATGGTTTCTTCTTTTACTAATAAACTATTTATAAAACTTTGAAACCTTAGTTCTAAATTATTATTAATAATATCATCATATAAAAATTTATTTGAATAAAATTTGCTTTCTATTATACCAGGTAATAATCCTTCAGTTTCTAAGATAGTTGGAAATAACCCTCTACATAAATGAGCAAATTTTTCACCATATTTCTTTTTAATTCTATTTAAATCACTATTCATGGTATAATCCCCCATTGGTTTGATATTATAAAGCATTTTTAATATTTTTTGCAAAAAAATACCTAGATATTCATATCTAAGTATTCAACAATTTCACTTTCTTTAACTTTAGTCTCTTCTTTAGTAAGATTATCTTTAATATTTAACTCTCCATTTTTAAGATCTGCATCGTTAAGAATTATTAAAAATTTAGAATTTAATCTATCAGCTTGTTTAAATTGAGCTTTTAAACTTCTTGCACAATTTTCAAGTTCTATTTTAAATCCATTAAGTCTTAATTCTTGAGCTAAGTATATTGCATGTTCTTTTTCTGTTTCAGATACATACATAATGAATGCATCCATTTCTTTTTTAGAATTAATATTACATTCAAGTTTATCTAAAGCAAAAATTAATCTATCAATACCACAAGCAAATCCCATGGCTGGTGTTTCAGGCCCATTTAATTCACTAACTAAGCTATTATATCTTCCACCACCAGCTATAACATTAGAAGACCCTAATTCTTTAACATCACATACTATTTCAAATACAGTATGATCATAATAATCAAGTCCTCTTACTGTATTTGGATCAATTGTATAATCAATATCTAAGGCATCTAAGTAATTTAAAACTTTATCAAATCTATTTTTACTTTCTTCATTTAAATAATCAGTAATTTTTGGAGCATTTTTTATTATATTACTCTCTTGATCAACTTTACAATCAAGTATTCTAAGAGGGTTAGTTTTTAATCTTCTTTTACAATCATCACATAAATTATCAATATCTTTTTCTAAATATTTAATTAAAGCTTCAGTATAATTTTTACGTGATTCTTTATCTCCTAAACTATTAATATTTACTTTTAAATTAGAAAGACCTAAAGCTTCAAAAATTCTAATAGGTAAAGAAATAATTTCTGCATCTATGTAAGGGTCATTTGAACCAAGTACTTCAATTCCAAATTGAGTAAATTCTCTATTTCTTCCAGATTGTGGTCTTTCATAACGATACATTGTACCATTATAATATAGTTTCACTGGTTTTTCGGCATCTCCATACATTTTGTTTTCAATATAACTTCTAACAACACCAGCTGTTCCTTCTGGTCTTAAAGTAAGAAGTCTTTCACCTTTATCTTTAAAATCATAAGTTTC
Organism: uncultured Erysipelotrichaceae bacterium; assembly: GCA_902795845.1. Lineage (GTDB taxonomy): Bacteria > Bacillota_I > Bacilli_A > RF39 > UBA660 > RUG14121. The sequence goes on along the minus strand of CADBMU010000055.1, from coordinate 5,886 downwards.
TTTTTTTACTATATCAGAATCTTCACCACTAGTTCTATGGAATAATTCTGTACTCTCAAATATTGGTGTTCTTATATAGTCATAATTATAATAACTACAAAAAGCATCAATTATATCGTTAACATATTGCCATTTTTTAGCTTCACTTCCATATATATCATATGTTCCTTTCGGTTTTGTTATCATATTAATTCTCCTTTTTTCGTTTATTTTAATACAAAGTTTCAAAAAATGCAAAATTTTTAATTATCTTCTAGTTTAACACTAACTATTTTAGAAACTCCAGATTCTTGCATTGTTATACCATATAAAATATCGGCATATTCCATAGTTTTCTTTTTATGTGTTATTAGGATAAATTGACTCTTATTTTCTTTTTCTTTTAAGTATTTACCAAATAGTTCAACATTGGCTTCATCTAGAGCTGCTTCTACTTCATCCAAGATACAGAATGGTACAGGTTTAACATTTAATATTGCAAATAATAATGATATTGCAGTTAATGTTTTCTCACCACCCGATAAGAAAGAATTAGATTTAAGTTTCTTTCCAGGAGGTTCAGCAATTATATCTATTCCTGAATTTAAAATATCTTGTGGATCAGTTAAAACTAATTTACCATTTCCACCTTTAAACATTGTTTTAAAGACTTTACTAAATTCTAATGAAATATTTTCAAAAGTTGTTTTAAATTTTTCTTTCATTATTTCATCCATTTCATTTATTACTTCATATAAATTTTCACTAGCTTTTATTAAATCATTTTTTTGGTTAAATAAAAATTCATATCTTGTATTTAATCTTTCATATTCAGCAATAGAACCAGTATTAACTTCCCCAAGTTTTAATATTTCTTTCTTTAAATAAGAAACTTTATCACGTGCTAAATTTTCATCAATCTCTAAAGGATAATCACTCTTTGCTTTTTCATAGGTTATATTATAGTTATCAGTTAGATTAAGCAATAAATTATCAAGTTTAATATCATATTTACCAATTTGAATTTCACTATCTTTTATTTCACTTTGAATCTTATTATAATTAACTGCTACTTTATGATAAGAATTTTGAAGTATTTCAATATCTTCATTAAGTTTTCCTTTTTCTTCTTTAATTTTTTTAATATCAAGAGAAATAAGATCTTTTTTACTTGATAAATCTTTAACTTGTTCTAATATTTCATTTAATTTATTATCTATTGTTCCATTTTTTAAATCTTCATTACCTGCTATTTCTTCTAATTTGTTTTTCAAATTTTCATTCAATTCTATTAATTTACTATTTTTAGTATTATATTCTTCTTTTAAATTAATTAAATTTCTATTTATTTTTTCTTCTTTAGCAGTGATATCATCAAGTTCTTTATTTATATTTTTTAATTTATCATAAGTATTATCTATATTAATAGAGCATTTTTCAATTTTAGAAGTAATATTTTTTAAATCTTCTTTATCTTTTAAAATGCTATTGTTATTTTTTTTAGATCCACCTGTAAGTGATCCACCTGCATGAATTATTTCACCATCTAGTGTTACGATACGGTATTTATAATCAATTTTTTTACCAGCTATATTAGCAGTATCTAAATCTCTTACGACAATAATATTTCCTAGTTGATTATCAATTATATTTTGATATTTTTCATCACATTTAACTAGTTCTTTAGCACAAGCAATAAACCCATCTATATCATTTAATTTATTACGAGTTTCATAATCAATATTTTTAGGTTTAATGATATTTAAAGGAAAGAATGTAGCTCTACCAAGTTTATTTTCTTTTAAATAATTAATACATTTACTAGCTACTTTTTCATTATCTACTACTAAGAAATTACCACTACTAGCTAAGGATGTTTCAATAGCGCTAGTATAAGTATCATCCATAGTTATTAATTTATATAAAATATTATGAACCCCTGTTAATCTTGGATTATTTAAAATATTTTTTACTGAATTAGGTAGTTTAGAATCATTTTCAATAGAATTCTCAAGTATTCCTTTTTGACTTTTTAAGTTATAACTTTCCATAGTATATTCATTTAATTTATTATTTAAGGAATTCTTTTTAACTTTTAAAATACTTTCTTTTTCACTAATATCACTTAATTCTTTACCTAATTTTTTTAATTCTGTTTCTAAGTTTTCTTTTTCTCTTGTCGCAAATTCAATAGTTTTTTCAAGGTTTAATTGCTCTTCTTTAAGATTAATTAAGTTATTTGCAATACTATCTTTAGATAATTCAAATTTTTGACGTTCTAAAGTTATTTGTTTTTCGCTTTGTAAGTCAGATAACTGTTCTACAGTAGCTAATAATTCATTATTCTTTTTATTAAATTCTTCATCTAATTTTAATAATTCTAATTTTTTTAATTCAATATTAGCCAAATCCTCTTTATTAGAATTAGTTATATCAATACTTTCTTCTTCTAATTCTTTAATAGACTCTTTAATTTTTGTATATTTTTCATTAATATCAGTAATATCTTTAGCAATTAATGATATTTCAATATTTTTTAATTCTTCTTTTAAATCATTAAACTTAATTGCTTTCTCACTTTGTTCTTTTAAAGGTTTAACCGTTTTATCTAATTCTTCAATAAGCAAATTTAATTTTTCTAAATTATCATTAGTTTTTTCGAGTTTTCTAATACTTTCTTCTTTTCTCTTTTTATATTTTAAAACACAAGCAGCTTCTTCAAAAATTACTCTTCTTTCAAGGGGTTTACTATCTACTATTGCTTCGATTCTTCTTTGACTAATAATATTTAATGAATCATTACCAACACCTGTATCTAAAAAAAGATTTACAATGTCTTTTAAACGAACTTTGCTATTATTTATGTAATATTCATTTTCACCTGATTGATAAACTACTCTTTTAACTTCAACTTCAGTAAATTCACTATTTAAATAATGATCAGTATTATCAAAAACTAATGTAACACTAGCACGATTATGTGCAGGTCTTGATTTAGAACCGGCAAATATTACATCACTCATAGATCCGGTTCCACGAAGTGTTTTTACTGATTGTTCCCCTAAAGCCCATTTTACAGCATCAACTATATTACTTTTACCACTACCATTAGGTCCAACAATAGCTGTTATATTATTATTTAATTCAATGTCTATTTTATCTGCAAATGATTTAAACCCATAAGCTTTTATACTTTTTAAATACATAAACTACCTTCCTTTTTATTTTGCACGTTTTTTGTAAGCATCAAGAGCAGCATTTTGTTCTGCTTCTTTTTTACTTTTTCCAATTCCTGTCCCATACACTATCCCATCTATTTTAACATTTACTTCAAAAGTCTTATCATGAGCAGGACCAGTTTCATTAATTATCTCATATTCAAGTGATTTTTTATCAGTTTGAACTAATTCTTGTAAAGCAGATTTATAGTCAACTAAAAAATGACGTTTTGCTTTGATTGAAGGAATAACTGTTTTATAAACATAATCTTTAGCTACTTCAAAACCTTTTTCAAGGAATATTACACCTAGAACACTTTCATAACAATCAGCAATTATTGTATCATTAATATTATTTTCTTGGCCTTTTCCAACACGAATGTGTTTGTCTATTCCTATTTCTTTAGAATAAAATGCAAGAGCTTGCTCACAAACATAACTTGCACGAGTTTTACTCATAAAACCTTCTTTATCATTAGTATTAATAAAAAAATATTCACTAGTAATTGCTTCTAAAATTGCATCTCCCAAAAATTCTAATCTTTCATAATTTTTACAATCGTGTTCATTTGAGTAACTACTATGAGTTAGTGCTTCTAAAAGCAACTCCTGGTTATTTATTTTAATTCCATATTTTTCTAAAAAGTTCATTAAAAACCACCTCTATTTAGTTTTCTTAACTCTAACTATTATAACAAATGTATTAAAAAATTACTATTTATTTTTACAATATTTAAAATATGTAGTAAAATAATAACCAGGTGATTGTATGAAACATTTAGTAATATTTTTAATTAGATGTTATCAAATTACTCCCTTAGAAAGTCATAAAATGTGCCGTTTTACTCCGACATGCAGTCAGTATATGATTGATGCAATCAATGAATATGGTGTAATAAAAGGTATTAAACTAGGTATTAAAAGAATTTCTAGATGTCGTCCTAAAGGAGAATTTGGATACGATCCAATCAAAGTAAAGGAGAAATAAAGAATGAAAAGAATTTTTGCACTAATATGTATTTTAATTATTACATTTAGTTGTTCAGGGTGTTTTAAAAAAGATGATTTAGAAGGAGCTACTATTAACACTACTGTTTACCCTATAACTTATATTGCTAATACTTTATATGGCGATAGTTCAAATATTAATAGTATTTACCCTAACGAGGCCGATGTTAAAAATTATAAACTAACTCAAAAGCAAATTGATGAATACAGCAAAAGTGATATTTTTATTTATAATGGTTTATCTAATGAAAAACAAATTGCTAAAAATTTCTTAAATAAAAATAAAAAACTTAAAATTATTGATGTTGCATATGGTTTAAAATATAATTATGGGGTTGAAGAATTATGGTTATCTCCAAGTAATTTCTTAATGTTAGCTTCAACGGTCAGAACAAATTTAACCGATTTTATTGATAATAAATATTTAGTTGAAGAAATTAATAAAAATTATAATACTTTAGAAGAAGAAATTTCTATAATGGATGCAGAACTTAGAGCTATTGCCACTTCTAAAAATAACCCTACTATTGTAGTATCTAGTAATTTATTCAAGTTTTTAACTAATTATGGATTCAATGTAATTTCTTTAGAAGATGAAGAAAATTTAACTCAAAATAATTTGACTAATATTAAAAGTAATTTCAAAAATAAAAAGTATACTACTATTTTTATGAAAGATACTGATGAAAGAAATGAATTAATAGATACTCTAGTTAATAGTTATGATGCTAAAATAATAACTGTAAACACAATGAATACTTTAAGTGAAGAAAATGTCAAAAATAATGATACATACATTTCAATTATGAATGAATTCTTAGAAAATATAAGAAATGTAACTTTAGGATAAAATATTATCCTTTTTTTATTGACTAAATATTAATTTTATTGTAAACTTGATTTGTGACCTTGGTTATGGAGTAGTACTCAAGAGGCTGAAGAGGCGCCCCTGCTAAGGGTGTAGGTCGGGAAACTGGCGCGAGAGTTCGAATCTCTCCTGCTCCGCCATATAAGATAATAAAAGTTCTGAAATTAATCAGAACTTTTTTATTTTTTCTTTATAGCAAATTTATTTAAGTTTTTATTTTTTAATTTAACACTTGCAACAATAAAAACGCACCCTGCTACTAAAAGCATCCCTGCGCTTATATAATTCCAAATATTTTTAGAAGAAAGTATCAAATATATTGCATAAAAATACGAAATAACTCCAATGATTATTAAATTGCGTAATTTTTGCATCATATATTTTCCTTTTTCTGTATTTTTATATTCTATAATTAATTTTTTCTTTTCTTTTTTACTCATTCTTTGATATTTATTTTTCATTACTATACACCTCTACTTAATTTTATCATAAAAATTTAAAAAAACATATTGATATTAATAATTTTTTTGATATAATAATTAAGTAATATTGAATGTCTCCTTAGCTCAGTTGGTAGAGCAATTGACTCTTAATCAATGGGTCTAGGGTTCGAATCCCTAAGGGGACACCATATTATTTTTATTTTATTGAAAAAAATAGTTGCAAAATATGACAAAGTACGATAAAATGAAATAGGTTCCAATTAAATGGGCTTGTAGCTCAGCTGGTTAGAGCGCACGCCTGATAAGCGTGAGGTCGGAGGTTCAAGTCCCCCCAGGCCCACCATTTAAATGGCCCGTTGGTGAAGTGGTT
>CADBMU010000054.1 GCA_902795845.1 uncultured Erysipelotrichaceae bacterium | reverse complement strand
GGATTACTGGCAATTAAAAATATTCCATCAAAACCGCTTTTCATAACATTATTTATAATATTTTTAAAAATAAAACTATTTTTATTAATTAAATCCATTCTAGTTTCCCCAACAGCTTGATTAGCACCAGCAGCTATTACGACAATTTTAGCATCTTTACAATCACTATATTCTCCAGATATAACCTCTATTTTAGATGGAGAATATGATAGACAATGGTTTAAATCCATAGCTTGACCAACTGTATTATCTTTATTTATATCAATAAGAACTAACTTATCCACACATGTTTTTTGATTCAGTAAGGCATATGCATAAGCCATTCCAACATTTCCACAACCAATTAAAACTATTTTATTATTCATTTTATCCCTCTATTCTAAAAAAAGAAGCATATGCTTCTTATAGAAAATCAAATATTTCAATACTTTTTTCTAATTTATCAACTAAATCTTTTGTATCATATTTATTAAATATTTCTACAAAGTTTGAATTATCCATTAAAAACATATCATAATATTTGTTAAATATTTCTTTATAATTAGAAACGCCTAAATCTTTTATAAAATTCAAATTCTGTGTTACTAACTTATAATTTTCTTTTAATAAATCTAAAACTTTAGTAGGTACATTTTCAACTAAGTTTTCTATTTCTTCACTAGTAAACCCTATATTCTTTAAATAATCCATTATATTGCTCTCCCACCAATATTAAAATCTTCAATACTTAATGATTCTTCAATATCAGAAGATAAGTTTTTTTCTTTATTTTTTAAATTTTTTAATACTTCAGATACATTAACAATACCATTAGATATAGCATTATCTTGAGACATAGCATCTCTTAATGCATCTGTATCATATAAATAAAATATAACATGATTTTCTAAATGTTGAGCAGGGTTTAAACCAAATTCTGTTCTTAGTGTACTAATATTTCCTTGCATATTTTAAACCTCCTTAATATGCCATTAATGGAACATTTTTTGGATCCATTCCATTACTTGTTAATAATGCAATAGCATTATTTAATCTTTCAGTTGAGTATTTAACTAAAATACTTGGATTTAAATATATATCAATAGGTTCTTTTCCAATATTTAATAAAATTTGAATTTTTTCTGTTAATTCTTTGTCATAAAGAAGTGATACATGATCAGTAAAAATATCTAAGTCAATATTTTTATCTTTAATTAATTCAACATTTTTCTTCATTGTCTCTTTATCAAAATTATCCTTTAATTCGTCTAAATCTTGACTTGAGAATTCTAAGTAATTAAATCCTAAAGAAGTAAGATAATCTTCTAATGATTCATTACTGTTAAATGTATTGTCTTCTTTAATTTCAATATTTTCATTTACTGGAATATCTTCTATTACAAATGGATTAAAAATAGCATCTTCTTCTACTGGTTTTGTTTCTTCTTCTAATTTAAAATCAATATTATTTTCTTCAGGTTCAATATCTTTAGTTTCTTCAATAACAGGTTCTTCTAAATTATTTATTTCTTCTTGTTTTTCATCCTCAATTATTGCATCTTTAGCTTCACTTATTACTTCAGATATACTTTTACCTTGAACATCAACATTATTTATTTTACTATCATAAATATATAATGCATCTTCTGGGAACATCAATATCTTAGCTGCTTCTCTTTGTTCTTCTTCTGAAAAATCAAATTGTTCTAACAAACTAGTTATTGAATCTCTTGTTATATTAATTTTACCTTTTAAAGCTAAATCAAAATATTCGTTTAATTTATCTTGATTAGCCATAGCAGCATCTTTTCTAATACCTAACTCTTGAATAGTTGTAATAGCATTGTTCATTTCTTCTTCAACTGCCACTAATTCTTTTTCACAAGTTTTTTGCTCATTAGAAACCTTATCAATTGTTTTAGGTAAATTTTCTTTAACTTTTTCCATTAATTCTTCAGGGTCAAAATTAATTTTTAAAGAGTCTAAAACAACAGCAAATTCATTTCTATCAATACCACTTAAAACTTCTTTTAGTTTTTCTCCTTGATTTTCTAATTCCTCATGTTGAGTTTCTAATTTAGCTATTTTATCTTGTAAATTACTTTTTTCTTCAGTAGTTCTTTCTAAAGTCTTTTCAGCTTTATCCTTTTGCTTATCCATTTCTACTAGTACTACACTATCTTTTCCTCTAAGATTATACATTTTGTCAAGCAACTTAGTTGTTTCTAATGACAATGCCTTCATCCTAATCACTCCTTGCTATTCTAAAAGAATTATAGCAAATTAGAATTAAAATGTAAAGAATGTATTTTTAAATTATTTTCTAATTGCATTAATTATTAATTTATAGTATAATGCACGTCTTTAACACTATTTTATTTTCTACATATAATAAAGAGAAATAAAAGGAGGAATAAATTTTGAAAAAAAGGATTATTATTTCAATCATTAGTTTATTAGTTATTTTTATTGGAATACTTACTTTTGCTAAAGTTACTTCTAATAAAGATAAGAATTTAACTAAAATTAAACTAGCTGAGGTTACACATAGTGCATTTTATACACCACTTTATGTAGCTATAGAAAATGGTTACTTTGAAAGTGAAGGGATTGATATAGAATTAATATTAACACCTGGTGCTGACAAAGTTGCATCTGCTGTTTTATCAAACGATGTAAATGTTGGATTTGCAGGACCAGAATCTGCAATTTATGTATATAATGGTGGTGAAAAGGACTACATCAAAACATTTGCAGGACTTACAAAAAGAGATGGTCAGTTTATTGTATCAAGAAATAAAGATTTTAAATTAGAAGATTTAATTGGTAAAGAAGTATTAGTTGGAAGATATGCAGGTATGCCTTCACTTAACTTTATTAATGCTTTAAAAAATAGTAATATTGATATTTCTAAAATAAATATTAATTATTCTGTTGAATTTGCAGCATTATCAGGTTCATTTATTTCTGGAGTTGGCGATTATGTTAATTTATTTGAACCAAATGCTACTAACTTAGAAAAACAAGAATATGGTTATGTTGTTGAAAGTATTGGTAAACTTTCTGGAGAAGTTCCATATACTGCATTCTATGCTCGCAACAGTTATCTAAATGATAATAAAGAATTACTAGAGAAATTTACAAAAGCCATAGATAAGGGATTAAAATTTGTTCAAGAAAATGATGCAAAAACTTGTGCAGATGTTATACTTAATCAATTTCCAGAAATATCTAAAAATGACTTAACTAAAATTATAGATAGATATAAAAAATATGATTCTTGGTTAGAAAATCCATTTATTTCTGAAGAATCATTTAAAAACTTGGAAGATATTATGATAGATGCTAAAATTCTAGATAAATATGTTCCTTATGATAAACTTATAACTAACCTTTATAATGAATAAATTATTAGAGATAAGAAATCTATCTAAATCTTATAATACTCTCGATGGTGAAATAAAAGCTATTGATAATATAAATTTAGATGTTTATGAGGGAGATTTTATTGCTATAGTTGGAACTTCAGGATGTGGAAAATCATCCCTTTTAAACATATTAGCAGGACTTGATAATAACTTTGAAGGCATATATAAATTTAAAAAAGATATAACATTCAGTTATATGCTTCAAACCGACTGTTTATTTAATTGGCTAAATATATTTGATAATTGTAAAATAGGATTGGATATAAAAAAAGATAAAGATCCTAAGAAAATTGATAAAATAAACGAGTTATTAAAAATCTATAATTTAGAAGAATTTAAAAACAAAAAACCTTCTAGTTTGTCTGGTGGTATGAAGCAAAGGGTTGCTCTAATTAGAACACTTGCTACAAATCCTGATATATTACTTTTAGACGAACCCTTCTCTGCCCTAGATTATCAAACAAGACTTGCTATATCTAATGATGTTTATAAAATGATTAAAAAAGAAAAAAAGACAGTTATTATGGTTACTCACGATATTTCAGAAGCTATAAGTCTTGCCAATAAAATAATAGTGTTATCTAAAAGACCTTGTACAGTTAAAAATATATATGAAGTAAAATTAACTGGTGCCACCAATCCAATTGAAAATAGAAAAGCTAAAGAGTTTTCAACATATTATGAAACTATCTGGAAGGACTTAGATGTAAATGTCACCTAATCAAAAAAAATATTTAAATAAAAAGAAAAAAGAAAAAATATTAGTTATATTTTTTCAAATTAGCATAATTGTTTTTCTAATTGGTATATGGGAATTTTTAGCAACCAAGGGTTATATAAATGAATTTATTTTTTCAAAACCAAGCAATATTTTAAAAACCATAATTAATCTTTACAAAAATTTTAATTTAATAAACCATATATTTACTACATTATATGAAGTTATAATTGCCTTTGTTTTAGGAATCTTTCTTGGCTTTTTAATAGCACTTCTTTTATATAGTTTTAAATTACTAGCTAAAATTATAGAACCATTTTTAACAATGTTAAATTCACTTCCTAAAGTAGCTCTTGGACCTATCATAATTATCTGGGTTGGAGCTAATTTAAAATCTATTATTGTAATGGCTTTATTAATCAATCTTATTATAAGTATTATTACGATATATAATGGATTTATTCAAACAGATAAAAATAAAATTAAATTATTGGAATCATTTAATGCTAATAAATTAGATATTATTAAAAAATTAGTTATTCCAAATTCTTTAGTAACTATTATCTCTTCTTTAAAATTAAACATATCAATGTCTTTAATCGGAGTTATTATGGGAGAATTTTTAGTTAGTAAATCAGGTATTGGGTATTTAATTATTTATGGAACTCAAATTTTTAATTTAAATATAGTCATGAGTGGTGTTATAATCCTTATTATTATTTCTTATATTTTATACAAAATCATATCTATTATAGAAAATAAACTATTAAAATAAACCTCGTTACAACAAACGAGGTTTTATTAATAAATTACTTCCATAAAATTTTTACATTATTTTTTAATATTTTATAAGATTAAAAATATATAATTATAAAGAAAAAATTTTTTTACATTTTCATTTTTAATACTTTTATAAACTTTTCTGTTAATTTTGGCTTTGCAAACTTTTCTTCTAAAGCTAATATACTACTTTTATACCTTTTATATGCAAATTCATAATCGCCTTTTTTGATAGCAGTTACACAGGCTCTAACTATATATTTATAAATATAATCATAAATGTTTTTATTTTCTTGTATTTCATTAATTGACTCCACAATGATAGGTGCAGTTATATAATAATGTTTAATATCTTCTTTTGAGACAAAATTATCTCTAAACCATCTTAATATTGTTAATTCCTCACAATTATCATCAAATTCTTCTTTAGTATGTATCATACAAGCAGTCGTTAAATAACATCCACCATTACTTTGAACTTCTCCAATTGATGGATTTGGCGAGCCATTACTTTCTCTTCTACTATAATCGGGATCCCCACCTTTATTGTAACTATCGCTACTTT
>CADBMU010000053.1 GCA_902795845.1 uncultured Erysipelotrichaceae bacterium | reverse complement strand
TAGGTTTATCTAATCAAAGTTTAACAAAAACAGGATATGCTAGTATCTTAACATTAATTTCAGGCATAGTTTTATTTGGAGTATTATTTGCATATCTAATATTAATTAAGTAAATTAATAAAGACAAAATAATCAAGTTATGATAAAATATAATAAGCGACATAGAAAATGAGAAAAGGTGGTATTATGGCAAAAATAATTTCTTTAGTTAATCAAAAAGGAGGAGTTGGAAAAACAACTTCAAGTATAAATTTAGCAGCAGCTTTAGGAAAAGAAGGTAAGAAAACATTACTTATCGACTTAGATCCTCAAGGTAATGCATCAACAGGATTAGGATTAAGTGCATCTGATTTTGCACACGATATTTATGATGTAATTACTGGTGAATGTGAAATAAAAAAAGCAATTATTAAAACAAAATTTACAAATTTATCAATTATTCCATCAACTATAAACTTAGCTGGAGTAGATGTTGAATTTGTAAAAAAAATGTTAGAAGATTCTTCTTTTAGACAAAATCATCAATTAAAAGAAAAATTAGAAGAAATAAAAGATAAATATGATTATATAATTATTGATTGCCAACCATCATTAGGTATATCAACAATGAATGCATTGGTAGCTAGTAACTCTGTTATTATACCTGTACAATGTGAATATTTTGCTTTAGAGGGAATTACACAATTATTAAATTCAATAATTTTAGTTCAATCTAATATGAATCAAGACTTAAGAATTGAAGGAGTTTTACTTACAATGTTAGATGGTAGAACTAATATTGGATTAGAAGTAATTGAAGAAGTTAGAAAATACTTCAAAAATAAAGTATTTAATACAATTATTCCAAGACTTGTAAGATTTGTTGAAGCACCTTCTCATGGTAAACCAATTAATGATTATGATCCAACTAGTAAGGCAACACTCGCATATGCAAATTTAGCAAAGGAAGTGATTGAAAGAAATGGAAACTAATAATAAAAGAAAGGCTTTGGGAAGAGGATTAGAACAATTATTTTCAAATGAAGTAATTAATTTTGATCAATTTGAAAACGATGTGGTTTCTAATGCGTCAACATCTGATATTAAAGAGATTAATTTAGATGAAATTAGAAGTAATCCATATCAACCTCGTAAAACATTTAACGAAGAATCATTAAATGAACTTGCAGAATCTTTAAAAGAACATGGTTTATTACAACCAATAATAGTTAAAAAAAGTATCAAAGGCTATGAATTAATTGCTGGTGAAAGAAGAACAAAAGCTGCAAGATTAGCTGGATTTAAAACAATTCCGGCAATAATTAAAGATTTTGATGATACTCAAATGATGGAACTTGCATTAGTAGAAAATATTCAAAGAGAAAACTTGAATCCTATTGATGAAGCCATGGCTTATGAAAACATAATTAAATTATCTAAAATGACACAGGATGAATTTGCCAAAAAATTTGGTAAAAGTAGAAGCCATGTAACTAATATGTTAGGACTATTAAAATTACCAGAAAGAACTAAGAAATACGTTGAAAATGGTAAAATAAGTATGGGACATGCTCGTTCTTTAAGTAAAATTAGTGATATCGATAAAATCTATGATCTTACTGATAAAATAATAAATGAAAATATTAGTGTAAGAGAATTAGAAAAACTAATCACTGAAGAAGAATTACCAAAAGTAAATAAAATAGTAAGAAAGAAAGATAATAATTCACACTACAAATTATTTGAATCAATAATGCGTGAAAAAATAGGAACAAAAGTAAAAATTTCTAATAAAAAAATAGAAATTCCTTTTGATTCAGAAAAAGATTTAGAAAGAATACTTGAAATAATTAACATCGAAATAGAAGGAGAATAAAGATGGAATTTATAGAGAAAGTTTTTAAATTTTTATCCCAAAAAGAAGTTTATGGCTTAATAGTAATTGTAATAGTTTCATTAATTATTTATAATATTGGACGTTTAGCAATTTCTAAAATATTTGTTAGTGGTAAAAATACATACGACGTTAAAAAAAGAAAAACCGTAGTCTCTATAGTTGAAAGCATATATAAGTATATTTTACTTATAATTATGATAATCTTTATATTAGAACTTTATGGAATAGATGCTAAAAGTTTAGTAGCTGGTCTTGGAATAGTTGGAGCAGTAATAGGTTTAGCTTTGCAAGATACTATGAAAGATATTATAGGTGGAATATCTATAATTATGGAAAATTATTATGTAGTAGGAGATTACATAAAAATAGATAACTTTACTGGGCAAGTTATTGAATTTGGTCTTAAAAGTACTAAAGTAAAAAACTTTAATGGTGAAGTTTTAGTATTTGCCAATAGAAGTGTTGATAAAGTAATTAATATAAGTCAAAAGAAAGCTAATTTAATAATTGATATTCCTACTGCTTATGAAGAAAAAGCTTCAAAAGTTGAAAGAGTATTAACAAAAACAATTGCAGAAATAAAAAAAATAAAATATGTGTATGATAATTGTTCTTATTTAGGTATCTCTAAATTAGGAGCATCAGAAATAATTTATTCTATTTCTATTGAATGTAGTCAAGAACATCAATGGGAAGTTAAAAGAAATATTTTAAGATTAATAAAAGATACTTATGATAAAGAAAATATTAAAATACCATATACACAAATAGAGGTGCATAATGGACAAAACATATAAACTTAATGATTTAGTGATAATGAAAAAACCTCATGCATGTCAAACTAATCTTTGGAAAATAACTAGAATGGGTGTTGATATAAAGATTAAATGCGAAAATTGTGGACGTGAAATAATGATGGGGAGATTGGAATTTAATAAAAAATTAAAAAAAGTATTAGGTGATTCTAATGGAAATGAAAAAAATTAAAGAAAAAATGACATTACACCCAATAATGGCAATAATGATATTAATAGCTCTTACAATAGTTATTAGTGGAATATTTACTTTATTTGGTGTACAAGTTACTTATAATAAAGTCAATGCAAATACATTAAAATATTCTACAGAAGTTATAAGTGCAAATAACTTATTTAGTTTAAGTGGTATAAAGTATATCTTTTCAACAACTGTTTCTAACTTTGTTTCATTTGTTCCATTAAGTAGTTTAATTATTATTTTAATTGGACTTGGAGTAATGGAAAAAAGTGGCTTTTTAAAAACAGTGTTTACATTACTTACAAAAAATGCAAAGAAATATACAGTTACATTTACTTTAGTTTTAATAAGTGTTTTAGCAAGTATTATTGGAGATTTATCATTTATTATCTTAATACCAATTAGTGCTTTACTTTTTATTTATGGTAAAAGAAACCCTGCTATTGGAATTATTGCAACATTTGCAGGGCTTACATGTGGTCAAGGATTAAATATTTTATTTACAAGTACTGATAGTTCACTACTTTCAAATACATTGATAAGTGCTTGGACACTTGATAGTAATTATACTATTTCTATTTGGGCATTTATATTTATAATGTTTGTTGCTTGTATATTAGTATCATTAATAATAACATTTATAACAGAAAAATTTATTGTTGAAAAAGTTGAAAATTATACTTTTGAAATAGAAGAGGAAGAATTTAAAATTGGTAAAAAAGAGCAAAAAGGTCTTGCTTTATCAACAATTGCAGGTTTAATATATTTTATAATATTTATTTATAACATAATTCCTGGTCTTCCTTTTTCAGGAAATTTACTAGATAAAACTCAAACTTTATATATTGATAAACTATTTAGTTATGATTCATTTTTTAGTAATGGATTTGTATTTATAGTAACACTATTCTTTATAATTTTAGGATTCTTCTATGGCCTTGGAGCAAAAACAATAAAGAATAATAAAGATTTATGTGATGATTTAGGTCATTCACTTGATGGAATTGGGAAAATATTAGTTTTAATTTTCTTTGCTTCAACTTTTATAAGTATTTTTAGATACACAAACATAGGGGAAATTGTTGTTGGATTTTTAACTAAGATTTTAGGATCATTAGAATTCAGTGGTATTCCACTTATAATATTGCTATTTGTAATAGTACTTCTAGCTACTATTCTAGTACCATCTTCAACTTCAAAATGGTTAATTATTTCTGGAACTGCGATCCCATTATGTATGAATGCTGGATTAACTCCAGAATTTACTCAAACTATCTTTAGATTTGCAGAAAGTGCTACAATGGGACTTACACCATTATTTGCATATTATGTAATTTATTTAGCTTATCTAGAAAAATATAATCAAACAGAAAAACCAATTAATTTATTTAAATCAATTAAATATCAATTACCATATGCAGTACTTACAGCAATATCTTTATTAGTA
>CADBMU010000052.1 GCA_902795845.1 uncultured Erysipelotrichaceae bacterium | reverse complement strand
CCATCTTCATGATTTTCAGCAATATTGCAATGTTCAAGCTTATACTCAAGTTCTTTAATTCTTCCTTCAAGTTGAGCTTGATCATTTCTAGCAGCATCATAATCTGAGTTTTCAGATAAATCACCTAATGCTCTTGCTTCTTTTAATGCTTTTATTACTTCTGGTCTTTTTACTTCTTTTAATTCTTTTAATTCAGTTTCTAACTCTAAATAGCCTTCTGCTGTTAAAGTTATATTTTCTGCTTGTTTCATATTCATCACCTTTTTAAAATTTTTCTACAAAATAATACTATAAATAATTATCTTTGTCAAATACTTTTATACGCATCATATCATATTTATGTAAAATATTATCAATTTTTAATTTAGTAATCATTTTTGGATGTCTTGCAACTTCAATCTCTTCATCATTTTCATTTTTTATCTTATTCACTTTATAAGTAAAAGTTTCCATATTAGGTCCAAAAAATTCTACAACATCTCCAATTTTAAAATAATTTCTTTGTTCTATTGTAGCAATATGAGAATTTTCATCATAATCTAAAACCATTCCTAAGAAATCTTGGTTTGATATTTCGTCTCTTCCTAAAAAGTATTGTTCTTTATTAGTTGGTAAATTTAAGAAGAACTGGGGAGTTGAATCTCTATTAGCACATCTATTTAAAATATCTAAGTAATACTTACATTCCCCAGTAGTTAATGTATTATTTAAAGACTTATCAATAATCTTTCTATATACATTAATTACTGTTGCTATATAATAAATAGATCGCATTCTTCCTTCAACTTTAAAAGAATTTACTCCGATATCGATCATTTCTTTAATATAGGGAACCATATTTAAATCTTTTGGGGTAATACTAAATGGCTCTTCTACACCATCCATATCAAATAACCAACGGCATATTTGAGCGCAACCACCACGATTTGAATCACGATTTGTACAATAATTAGATAAAACACACTTACCACTTATTGATGTACACATGGCACCATGAATAAAGCATTCTAATTCTAAATTAGTTTCTTCTTTTATTCTTTTAATATCTTTTTTAGAAGCTTCTCTTGCTAGAACTAATCTTGTTACGCCTAGATTTTTATAAAATAATCCTTGACCATAGTTTAGTGTTGAAGCTTGAGTAGATAAATGAACTTCATAATTAACATTTAGTTTATGAGCTTCATTAATTACTGTAATATCACTTGCTATTATAGCATCGATACCACAAGCATCTAAAGATTTTAAATATTCTTTTAATCCTACTAAATTCTTATTATGTAAAACAATATTAACTGTAACGTATACTTTTTTATGCAATGCATGAGCATAAGAACAAGCTTCTTTTATTTCTTCTAAACTAAAATTTTTAGCGTTAGCTCTTAATGAAAACTCTTGTCCTCCAATATATACAGCATCAGCACCGTATAAAAAAGCCATTTTTAATCTTTCTAAATCTCCGGCAGGAGCTAATAATTCTACTTTTTGCATTATTTATCCTCCTTCAATTTATAAATAGTTTCTTTATACAAGAATCCTTTATCATTAGGAATATTAAGAGTTAATTTTTTATTTTTAATATCACTTATCAACTGTATTTGTTCTTTATCACTTAAAAATAAAGGATTAACTAAAAAATACTTAATATTTTCTAAATTTAAAAGTTCTAAACCATCATAATAATTTCTTTGATACCCTACAGTTCCAAACTCATTTTCAACCATAATAAATTTATTTTTAGATATTTTTTCATCAATTAAAACATTATTTTTAGTTGGAATATTAAATTCTTTAGAAAAATTAGTCAATAATGTCCTTCTAGAATACATAACAGGAATAAGTCCAAAAAGAAATATACATACTTCTTTTTCTACTTTTTTTAATATTTCTTCTATTTCTTTTTTTGTTATATCAGTAGATACTACAACACTATCATTATATTTTAGATTTTCATTAATACTTTGATAATTTGTACCAAAATGATTTTGATAATTAATAGTTATCACATTTAATTTTAACTTATTTATCAAATACAAGACGCCAAAATCATCATAAACAATTCCTTTAATTTTATCTCTGTTATCATTTAGTTTTTTTTCTAATAAATCTAAAGATTCATTATCTAAAATACGATTTATAAAAATAAATGATTCATTTTCAATTTCATCAAAATCATATGTATTATTAAAACCAACACAAAAGTCTTTAAGTGGAAAAAGAAAGTTCTTTACCCCAACTTTCTTTAAATCTTCAATAATTTCTTTATTATTTACAATATATAATAATTTATTTATCATTTTTTTTCATACTCACTGAAAGTCCGTCACCAATATCTAAAAATTTAGTTTCAAACTCTTCATTTTCTTTTAAAAATTCTATATATGTTTCTATTTTATCCACTAAAGATCTTAAATTTTTACTTTCAATTGTATCTTTTTTTCCAACTAAACCATGAAATTTTAAATTATCAGTAATTATTACACCATTTGGTGCTAAAAAATATTTAAATTTTTCAAAGAATTTTTTATATTGACCTTTTGCAGCATCAATAAATATTAAATCATATGAAACATTAGATAAATTAACTTCTAAAGCATCTTGATAAACAACATTAATCTTTTTATCAAGTCCTGCTTTTTTAACATTTTTTAAGCATTCCATGTATCTATTTTCATCACGTTCTATAGTTGTAACTTTAACATCTTGAGTACTTGATGCCATAAGAATAGTTGAGTATCCAATTGCACTACCAATCTCTAATACATTTGTAATATTATTAGCTTTAATGTATTTCATTATAAATGCAATTGATTCCTTCTCAATAATAGGTACATTATTTTCTTTAGCATAATGTTCCATTTCTAATATTAATTCTTTCATTTTATCATCCTACTTCTCTAATTATTTGGTTAAATTCTGCACTTGTTTTAGCAAAATAAACTAACCCTGTTTTAATATCCGCATAAAAGTATAAATAGTCAGTATTGCTTGGATTAAAAGCAGCTTTTATACTCATAATACTTGGATTACATATTGGACCAACAGGTAAACCAATTTTATTTAGATTTCTAGTATTATATGCATTATCATCCATTAAGTCTTTATATGTAAGTTCTTCACCCATTTCTTTTTTAGAAGCATAATAAGTTGTTACATCCATACCAAGACTCATATTACTAGCTAATCTTTTATATATTACTTGACTTACTGTTTTTCTATCACTTTCTGAATTTGCCTCTAACTCTATAATAGATGCCATTGTAAGAATTTGATGTACAGAATAAGAACTATTATTAAAATCATTTTTTAATGGTTCTAACTTTTTATCTGTATAATCTAATAATCTTATAAAGATATCTTTAATAGAATAATTACTCATTAATTCATAGGTATCAGGTAAAATATAACCTTCAAGTCCATAATAAATATTATCACTTAATATCTCATCTGTCAAAAACCAGTATTTTTTAATCATATCTTTTAAGAATTCTTTATCATTAATTGTTTCTATAATTTCATCCTCACTATAGCCATATGCTTCACTAATTAGTTTTACATAATTAGTTAATCTCTTACCTTCAATTAATGTTAGATTCACAGTCTCTACTCTAATATCACCATTTTTTATTTTATTTAAAATTTCTTTAACAGACATAGATTGATCTAATGAGTATTTACCAGCTTGTAAATTTAAATCACTATTAAAAAACATATATAAAATTACTGTTTTATCATTTTTTACTAATTTTTGTTTTTTTAAATTTTTAGCTATATCAACTTTACTAGTGTTAGGCTTTACTTCAAATATTATTTCATTTTTATCTCTTTTATTTACGGGTCCAAGACTTACAAAATAATAAGTTGTAAACCCTATTAAAAGAAGTGTAAAAGCAATTATACCCCCAATTAATATCTTTTTTTTCATACTAGTTCTCCTCTTTGGTTACATCTGGTAATTTAGAAAATATTGTTTCTATTACATCCCATTCTTCTTCTGTTTCAATTGGGTATAATGTTTTATCTTTACCAGTAGGATCAAAAATTGACGCATAAACTAATATATTATCAAAATCATCCTTTTGATTATCAGTGTACCCTACATAATTTTTTTTATTCTTTTCATCATAGAATTCAAACAACACTTCATATTCTACTTCTTTACCATTTTCATCTTTTGCTATTATCACATTTTTATTATTCTTATTCATTATTAATATTCCTCTTTCTGATATACGTTTCTAAAATTAAACAAGCTGCTACTCCATCTATAATTTGTTTTCTTTGTTTTCTCTTTTTATCCATTCCAATCAAGATATTTTCAGCTTGAGTAGTTGTAAGTCTTTCATCAATTAAAGTAACTTCAATATCAATATTTTTTTCAATCATTTCTTTAAATTTAAGAGATCTTTGAGCCGCGAATCCACAAGAATTATCCATATTTTTAGGAAGCCCTAAAGCTAAATTAGTAATTTTATATTCTTTTATAATTTGTTTTAATTCTTCTAATGCTTTTTCATAATCTTCAAAATCAAACCGAATTACTTTTAAAAATGATGCAAAATTATTTGTTTTATCACTTATAGAAACTCCTAAAGTTTTTGTTCCTAAATCAAGTCCTAAAAATCTCATTTTAAAAAGCCTTTTAATAAAATTGCCACTATTGATGCACGGTCGATACTTAACATCTTTTTCCTAGCATCTTTATAACTTGAAATATATCCAGGGTCATTAGTAAGAAGGAATCCTACTATTTGATTAATTGGATTATATCCTCTTTCTTCTAAGGCATCATATACTTCTTTTAATGTAACAAGTACTAAACTTTCTTTTATTGTCGATAAGTCATACAAACTAGTTCTATCGTCCATAATTCACCTCTTAAACTATATATAATTTTATCATTTATAAATTCTTTTAGCAAGTTTATAGTTTAAAAAAGAACTTTGAAAGTTCCTTAATTTTTAAATATCATATCTAATTTTTCTTTCATTTGTTCTTTATTAAATGGTTTTGCTAAATAATCTACAAAGCCTT
>CADBMU010000051.1 GCA_902795845.1 uncultured Erysipelotrichaceae bacterium | reverse complement strand
TAATTTCTATGTTGCTAGCAATAGGTGTAAATAAAAAATCTTTGTCTACAATAATTTCTACAGTAGTATCAACATTCATTACTGTTTTAATAGCATATCTAGTTATGAGTTTAACTCATGAAAAAGGTGTAAGAATAGAACAAATAGATTTTTTATTAACACCATATAAAGAGGTATTTATTTCCGAATTATTACTCGGAGGTTTAGGGGCCATAATGGATATAGCTATTACTATTTCTTCTACTGTAAATGAGTTAGTTGAAAAAAATAAAAATATTTCTAATAAGACTTTATTTTTATCTTGCAAAGAAATTGGAAAAGATACAATGGGAACTATGTTAAATGTTTTATTATTTACTTATATATGTGCTTCTATGCCTAAATTTATTTTATATTATCGTAATAATTTTGGTGCTATTTATATAATGAAAAATTATTTATCTATAGATATTGTAAGAAGTTTAGTGGCAGGAATTGGTATTGTTTTAAGTATACCAATTACTAGTTTCATTGCTATTAAAATCCTAAAAGGAGGAAGAAAATGATTTTAGTTTTAAGTATTATTTTATTACTTCTTTGCCTTTTAGTTGGAGGATCAAGAGGTTTTAAAGCATTCATTGTCTTCTTTGTAGATATATTATTTTGTTTATTAAATATATTTTTAATAGGAAGTGGATTTCCAATAATTATTACTACTTTTATTTTATGCATAATACTAGCTTATATAATTTTATATTTTGTTAATGAATATAATAAAAAAACTGTTGCATCATTTATATCAACAGTAGTTATTCTAATAATTTTAATGTTTATAGTATATATTTTTATAAGTTTAAGCCATGTTCAAGGATTTGGAGTAGAGTACATAGAAGATATTGGATGGTGTAGCTATTCAATAGATTTAAATTTGGTTTATGCTACTATTTCAAGTGTTATAATAGGGCTAATCGGTAGTATTGTTGATACGTCAACAGCTATATCAACAGCAGTTTATGAAGTATATGATAAAAATCCTCATTTAACAATGAAAGAACTTTTAAAAAGTGGTCATACAATTGGTAAAGATGTGATTGCAACAGTAACAAATACCTTACTTTTTGCCTTTTTAGGTGGCTTTTTAACTTTGATGATTTGGCTTAGTTATTTTGATTATACAATACTACAGGTTATTAACAATAAAGTTTTTGTGCTTCAATTTTTATCAATCATGTTTAATGCGTTAGGTAGTTTATTAATCATACCAATAACTAATTTAATAACCTGTTTTTTATTAACAAAAAATAATAATTTATTTGTAAAAAAATTAGAAGATAGAATTGAATCTCGAAAATATTAATGCTATAATACCCTACTAGTAGTGGGGTATTTATATGGATGAAAAACTTAATTTATTTACTGATAAAATGAAAAATATTTATGTAAAGTTTGAATATTTAGAAAAAGCTAAGGAAGAATTAGAGAACCTAATATCATTATTAGAAATAGATAAAAAAGAAGCTAAAGATATTCTTATTTATGATGAAATAAAAGCAAATAACTTGGTTGAAGGATATAATGATAATTTAGATTTTATAGAAAATACATTAGAAAATAATAAAAAAAAGAAAAATGCTAACACTGAAAAAGAACAGAGAATATTAAACTTATATCATGGTTATAATTATATACTAAAAAATAATGATATAAATAGAGATAATTTAAAAAAATTGTACGATATTTTATCAAGGAATTTGTTAATACCTTATGACCTTGAACATATGGGAGAGTATTATCGTGAAGAAAAAGTTTTAATTTACACATCTAGTAATGTAGCAAAAGAGCCAGAAGAAGGATTTGATTTTCGAGTAATTGATTATTACATGAATAAACTAATTGAATTTATCAATGAAGATCACAAATTTATACAGGACTCAGATTATTTTATTAAGTCACAAATTATTCATTTCTATTTTGTATATATTCATCCATACTTTGATGTAAATGGAAGAACTAGTAGAACATTATCCATGTGGTATCTCTTAAATAAAGAAAAATATCCATTGATTTTATTTAACCAAGGAATTAATTATCATAAAAACTTATACTACACATCAATAATGGAAGCTAAAAAATATGGAGATATTACAATATTTATAAAATATATGTTAAAAATTATTAAAGAAGAGTTAGAAAAAGAATATGCTATTTTAGAAATAAAGAAAAATAATATAGAAATTACAGCTTCAGAAAGACAAGCTATAAATTATTTACTTACAATGAAAAATAATTATACTGTTAAAGATTTCTATACTTTTTACAGACGTTATAATGAATTTAAAAGTTTAAGAGAAGTACATGAACATATATTAGAAAACTTAATGGAAAAAGATGTCATTAAATATAAGAGAGATACTAATAAAGGTTTATATGATGGAAAAAATAATTATGTATTTTCACTTAATGAAGATATTTTTGAAAATTACTATAAGTTAGTGAAAAAAATTTAAAATAATCTTAAAATAAGATTAAACTTACATCATTTGCTGTAAGTTTTTTT
>CADBMU010000050.1 GCA_902795845.1 uncultured Erysipelotrichaceae bacterium | reverse complement strand
CATGTTTTTGTCCCGTTAGCTCAGCTGGTAGAGCATTTGACTTTTAATCAAAGGGTCCCGAGTTCGAATCTCGGGCGGGACACCATCTTAAAAATTAACTCAGATAACTGAGTTTTTTATATTTTATGCCGAGAAAATTTATTGACAATAGGCAGTGATGATTTGCATATTAAGTTTATTTTTTATTTTTTAATAGAAGGTGCTTCAGCTGTGAAATCATAACTGGGTTCATGTTGTCAATAAAGCAATTGGAATAAATTAAGCAAATTAATATAAAAAACTTGCAATTTTTTTTTTTATATTATATAATTTAGTTGCGCTTGATGAGATGCGCTCATAGCTCAACTGGATAGAGCGTTAGACTACGGATCTAAAGGTTAGGGGTTCGACTCCCTTTGGGCGCACCATATTTTTTGTAGCATTATTAAAAAAAAGTGCTATAATATTATATATCGAGAAGTAGCACAGCTTGGTAGTGCACTTGGTTTGGGACCAAGGGGTCGCAGGTTCGAATCCTGTCTTCTCGACCATTTTAATAATTAACTCTTCGGAGTTTTTTTATTTTGAATAAAAGAAAATGCGACTCCCTTGGATTAATAAATTTTTTTAAATAAAGATTCTATATTATTCTTTGTAATTCTAAAAGCTGTGCCATGATCCTGAAAATGTCCAATGTACTTTCCACTTTTAAAAACACCTGTTTTAAAAGTTACAAATATTTTTCCATTTTCTAAAGAATTTAAAAAATATTCAAAATTATTTAAAGTATATATATTCATTTTTTCATAAAAATAATAGTATGAATTATTTGAATATAATTTTTTTACATTAAAAAGTGCAAGATACTTTAATTTTTGATTTAATTTTTTTTCAATTGAATCAAAATCCCAATAAATGTCTTCATTAATAAATTCTTTATTATAATTAAAAACTTGAATAAAAACTTTTTTAGAAGTTCTATCTATTCTTAATTTGAAATAATAAAATAATCCTATTTTTGTTAATCCTACAGCATTTATATTTCCTTTAAAAACTTTTATATCTTTAAAGTCTTTATCAGGATAACCAAAATTATTTGCAATCCATTGAGATGGATAATAATGGCTGCCATCGGGACTTATATTTACTAAATCAAATTCAGCATATGGATAATCTCTAATTGCTTTTATTTCAATTCCATTATAATCTGGAATACAAAAATCAGCACCGCTTGAACCTAATAAATTTTCTAAAGTAATACCGGCACCATTTTTATATGGAACATGCGATTTAATATATCCTTCTTTTTTAATTTCATCATATTTTTTTACTAATTCATTAATTTCGTTCTTCATTTTGAAAAACCTCCCTCTACTATCTTATTACCAAAAAAAGTCTCATTTCCTTTTTTTATAAGCAAATTTGTTAAAAAAACTATAAAAACTCAAAAAAAATAGCACAAATGAATATAATATGGTATAATACATTTACAGATTTAAGTGGGACATAATAATCCCACTTTTATTAATGAGAGGAGCATTATGGATAAAATTTTAGAAGAAATAAGAAATAACATTGAAGAACCAATGAAAAAAATGGATATTATTGTTGATTCTGTTTTATGGGAAAAAGAAGGTAATTATTATTATTTAAAGATTTTTTTAGATAAAATTAATGGACTTGATTTAGATACTATTGTAGAAGCAACAAATATTATTAATCCAATAATTGATGATTTAAATCTTATAAAAGAAGAATATATTTTAGATATTTCAAGTAAAGAAAGAGGTAATGAAGAAAATGAATAGTAAAGAATTTATTAAAGCATTAAATAACATTGTAGAAGAAAAAAATATTAGTAAAGAAGTAGTATTTGAAGCTATGGAACAAGCTCTAGCAGCAGCCTACAAAAAAAATTATGATTCTAAAACAAATGTAAGAATTGAAATAAATAAAGAAACAGGAGAAATTAAAGTATTTTCTTATTTAGTAGTAGTTGATGAAATTGACGAGGGTAGTGAAACAGTTGATGAAGAAGGAAATACAATCGATGTTCCGCCAGCAATTAATATTGATGCTCAAATATTATTAGAAGATGCTCAAAAAATGGTTCCAAATATAAAAGTTGGTGAGACAATTGAAAAAGAAGTAACACCAAAAGATTTTGGTCGTGTAGCTGCAAGTACTGCTAAACAAGTTGTAACTCAAAAAATAAGAGAAGCAGAAAGAAATAGCATTATGGAAGAATTTGCCGATAAAGAAGGCGAAATGATGGTTGGATTCCTTGCAATGGAAGATTCAAGAAATTATTATGTTGATTTAGGTAGAGCAAGAGGAATTTTACCAAAGTCAGAGATGATTCCAGGTGAGACTGTAAAAATGGGAACTTCAATAAAAGTTTACATTACAAAAATAGAATCAACAACGAAGGGACCTTTAATTTTATTATCAAGAAAACATTACGGATTTGTAAAAAGATTATTTGAAAGTGAAATACCTGAACTTGCAGATGGTACAATAGAGTTATATTCAGTAATAAGAGAACCTGGTATAAGAAGCAAAGTAGCTGTTTATTCTACAAATGAAAGAGTTGATGCTATAGGCGCTTGTATTGGTGAAAAAGGTTCAAGAATTGGAAGTATTTTAAAAGAACTTAATGGTGAGAAAGTAGACTTAATTCTTTATAGCGAAAATCCTCAAGAATTTATACAAAATGCTTTAGCGCCAGCTAAAAATATCATAGTAAATATTCTAGATGAAACAAAAAAAGAAGCTTTAGCAATAGTGCCAGAAGATCAATTATCACTTGCTATTGGTAAAAAAGGAACTAATGTAAAATTAGCTAGTAGATTAACAAAATACAAAATTGAAGTAAAAACTCTTAATCAAATAAACGAGGATGGAAATAAATAATAGTGGAGGTATAAAAATGAAAAAAATACCACAAAGAACATGTGTTTTAACAAAAGAAAAACTAGATAAAAAAGATTTAATTCGCATCGTAAGAACTCCAGAACAAAACGTTGTAGTTGATGAAACAGGAAAACTTAACGGTAGAGGAGCTTACCTAAAAAAAGATCTTGAAGTAATAAATAAGGCTCAAGAAAAACATATTTTAGACAAAATTTTAAATGTTAAAGTTGATGATAGCGTATTTGACGAATTAAAAAAAATAGTAAAATAAAGAAAGAAGGTGCATCATTATGATGAGTGTTAAAGAATATGCAGATAGTATGAATATATCAGTTGCAGAAGTATTAAAAAAATGTGAAGAGTTAGGAATAGAAGTTTCTAATGCATCAGATGATTTATCTGATGACGATGTAATAAACTTAGATTATGCAATGAATTTAATTTCTACTGAAGCAGATGTAACATTAGATGAAGAAGATGTAATTGATGAAGCAGTTGATGATATTATGGAATCTTCAAATATTAAAACAATAAATGATTCAAATTCTAAACAAAAATTAAAAAAACGTTCAAGCATCCAAAATTCAAAAGAAGAATACATGAATAAAAGAAAGCAAATGTATAAAAATAAAGATAAATTATCAAAAAATGCTATTGATGAGACTATTATTTTATACAAAGATGGAATGACAGTTGGTGAACTTGCAGAAGAATTAAAAGTTGCTAGTTCAGAAATTATCAAAAAATTAATTGGTTTAGGGTTAATGGTAAGTGTTAATCAATCAATTGATTATGATAATGCTGAATTAATAGCACTTGAGTATCAAAAAAACTTAAAAAGAGAAGAAACACAAGATGTTGCTAATTTTGAAGAATATGAAATAATTGATAAAGAGGAAGATCTTCAAAAAAGACCACCAGTTGTTACTATCATGGGTCATGTAGATCATGGTAAAACTACATTACTTGACTATATCCGTAAATCAAAAGTTACAGAAACTGAATTTGGTGGCATAACTCAACACATAGGTGCTTATCAAGTTGAGCATGATGGCGAAAAAATAACGTTTATAGATACACCGGGTCATGCCGCTTTTACAGAAATGCGTGCAAGAGGAGCAAGTGTAACTGATATTGTAATAATTATTGTTGCCGCTGATGATGGAGTAATGCCTCAAACAAAAGAAGCTGTTGATCATGCTTTATCAGCAAATGTTCCTATTATTGTTGCAGTTAACAAAATTGATAAACCAGAAGCTAATATTGAAAAGATTATGACAGGAATGGCTGAAATAGGTATAACTCCAGAACAATGGGGTGGAAAATATCCATTTGTAAATATTTCTGCTCATACTGGTGAAGGTGTTGAAACATTACTTGAAACAATCTCTTTAATTAGTGAAATGAATAATTTAAGAGCAAATCCTAATAGATATGCTATTGGTTCAGTAATAGAATCAAGAGTTGATAAAAATATTGGTGGAATAGCTTCAATCTTAATTCAAAATGGTACTTTGAGATTAGGAGATCCTATTGTTGTTGGAACTGCTTTTGGTAAGGTTAGAACTATGAAAAATGATCGTGGTGAATCAATTGTTGAGGCTGGTCCATCTACACCTGTAGAAATAACTGGATTGTCTGACAATCCAATAGCTGGTGATAAATTTATGGCTTTTGAAACTGAAACTGAAGCTAAACATGTCGCAGAAAAAAGAGCGGATATAGTTAAAGCTAATAAAAATAAAAAAGAAACATTATCGCTTGATGATTTGTTTGCAAAAATCAATGCTGGTCAGAAAGAAATAAATGTTGTATTAAAAGCTGATGTGAGAGGTAGTGAAGAAGCTGTTAAAAATGCATTAGAAAAAATTGATGTTGAGGGTGTTAGAATTAAAGTAATAAGATCCGGAATTGGTACAATAACTGAAAGTGACGTAGTACTTGCTAATGCATCAAATGCAATAATTATTGGATTTAATGTTAGTCCTTCAAGCATCACAAAGGAAATAGCTAAAGAATATAATGTTGAAATAAGACTTTATACAATAATATACAAAGCTGTTGAAGAAATGGAACTTGCAATGAAAGGTATGTTAGATCCAGAATTTGAAGAAAAAATCTTAGGAACAGCTGAAATAAGAAAAATATTTAAATTTTCAAAAGTTGGAAATATTGCAGGTGTATCTGTTACTGATGGAATCATGAAAAATGGTGCAAATGTAAGAGTAATAAGAGATGGTATAGTTATATTTGACGGCAAAATAGCTTCAATTCAAAGAGAAAAAGATACTGTTAAGGAAGTTAAAAAGGGATTTGAATGTGGTATTACTTTAGAAAATTATAGTGATATCAAAGAAGGAGATATCCTTGAAAACTATGAAATGGTAGAGGTTAAAAGATAATGGCTAGTTTAAAATCAAAAAAAGTTGGCTCTGAGATGGTAAAAGTTATTAGTGAAATAATAGCTAATGAATCTCGTGATGAATTATTAAAAACTGTTACAATAACAGCTTGTGATGTAGCAAATGATTTAAGTTTTGCAAAAGTTTATTTTACAAGTATTAGTAATTTAACAAAAGAGCAAATAGAAAAAGAAATGAATGAAGCAAGTGGATTTATTAGAACTGAACTTGCTTCTAAAATAGATATTAGAATTATACCAAAGTTAAAATTTGTTTATGATGAATCTATTGAATATGGAAATCGAATAGAAAGTATTTTACAAGAATTAAAAAATGAACAAGAATCTTAATGCAATTTTGTTAGTTAACAAAGAATGTGGATATACGAGTAGAGATGTTATTAACATTTTAAATAAAAAATTTAAAACTAAAAAGATCGGTCACACGGGAACTTTAGATCCAATAGCATCCGGAGTTTTAGTTGTTTGCATTGGAAAATATACTAAATTAGTTTCTAAAATAACTGCATATGAAAAAACATATATTGCAGAAATTAAATTAGGAATAAAAACTGATACTGGTGACATAACTGGAAAAGTTTTAAAAACAAAAGAATTTAATGTAACAAAAGATAAGTTAAAAAAAACTTTAAAATCTTTTCTTGGTAAACAAATTCAAACAGTTCCAAAATATTCAGCAGTTAAAGTGAATGGAAAAAAATTATATGAATATGCGAGAAATAATGAGTATGTTGAACTTCCACAAAGAGAAATTGAAATAAAAGATATTAAACTTTTAGAATTTAACAATGATATTATTAAATTTGAAACAACTGTGTCAAAAGGAACTTATATAAGAAGTTTAATAGAGGATATTTGTGAAAAACTTAATACAGTTGGAACAATGAAAAGTTTAATTCGTACAAAACAAGGTAATTTCAAAATAGAAGATTCATTTAATTTGAAAGAAATTGAAAATGATAAATATAAATTTATTGATATTGAAAAAGATCTTGGATATAAAGTAATTGAAATTGATGACGATTTATCTAAAAAAGTATTAAATGGTTGTAAGATTGAATTAAATTCCAATGAAAGTAAGGTAATTTTAAAAAATAAAAATGAAATAATTGCTTTGTATGAAAGAGATAATATGATTTATAAACCATTAGTAATGCTTAAGACAAATGAATAATTTGTCTTTTTTTAAGCATATATTTAATAAGGTGGTTAAAAATGCAATTATCAGAATTACAAGTTAAAGATATTGTAAACACGAAAGACGGAAAAAAACTAGGAAGGATAGTAGATGCAAAAGTTGACAGCAAAGGTATAATAGAGTATTTTGTGGTTGAACATCGAAAGTGGTTTAGAATTTTTTCGTCTAACACTGAAATTAATGTAACATTTCAACAAATAGTAAAAATTGGTGAAGATGTAATATTGGTTGAATTATAAAATTTGATATATTATAATTAATGTGGTGAATCAAATGAATAAAAAAATATTAATAATATTTGTGATAACACTATTTTTAGATCAATTAACAAAGAGTTTAGTTCAAGCATTTATTAAACTTGAATATTCTTTAGAAATAATTAAAAATTTTTTTAGCTTAACTTATGTAAATAATTATGGTGCAGCATGGAGTATTTTAAGTAATAAAAATACTTTTCTAATTATAATATCAATAGTATCTCTAGTAGTTATCTACAGATTTATGTATGTATTTAATAAAAATAAAAGAAATAATGTAGCTTTTGGTTTATTATTTGGAGGTATTTCAGGTAATTTAATAGATAGAGCATTGCTAGGATACGTAAGGGATTTCTTAGATTTTAAAATTTTTAATTATAATTATCCAATATTTAATATAGCAGATTGTGCCGTTGTAATAGGGGTTATATTATTAATCATAGCAATATTTAAAGGAGAAGATAAAGTTGAAAACAATAGTAGTAAATGAATCAGGTAGTAGATTAGATAAATTTTTAAGTGAAAATACAGAATTTAGCAGAACAATGATTGCTAAATTAATTGATAATGGATTTCTGAAAGTTAATGGAAATTTATTAAAAGCTAGCTATAAAGTGAAAGAAAATGATGTAATAGAAGTGCTAGATGGTTTTAAAGAAGAAAATAATATAGTTCCTGTAAAAATGGATTTAAATATTGTTTATGAAGACGATGATATAATGGTTATTAATAAACCTAGTGGTTTAATTGTTCATCCTGGTAGTGGAAATAAAAATAATACTTTAGTAAATGGGTTATTAGATTATACAAATAATTTAAGTGATTTAAATGGTGAAGAAAGACCCGGGATTGTCCATCGTCTTGATAAAGATACTTCTGGTTTAATGCTAGTAGCTAAATCTAATAAGGCTCATCAAATATTATCAGAAGATTTTGGACGACATGCAGTAAGAAGAGAATATTATGCATTAATTAAAGGAGTATTTCCTCATAACACAGCAATAATAGATGCACCTATTGGTAGGGATGAAAAAAATCGAAAGAAAATGGCTGTTACTGCTAAAAATAGTAAAAATGCAGTTACGCATTTAACTGTTTTAAAAAGATATAAAGATTATACATTAGTTAAACTAGTACTAGAAACTGGAAGAACTCATCAAATTAGAGTACATTTATCATATATTGGTTATCCAGTAGTTAATGATCCATTATATGGTAATAAGAATGCTACATCTTTTGGGCAATTTCTTCATTCAAAAACTATAACATTTATTCATCCAATTACAAAAAAAGAAATGCATTTTGAATGCGATTTACCACAAGAATTTCAAGAATTTATTGATAAACTAGAAGAAAATAAAGGCAAAGAAGAATAATATCTTTGCTTTTTTTTATATAAAAATGCATTTTATACTTGATTTATGTAAAATTTGTGTTAATATATATACCAATATTTAACACAATTATGCAAAAATTTGGGTTAAAT
>CADBMU010000049.1 GCA_902795845.1 uncultured Erysipelotrichaceae bacterium | reverse complement strand
TCTTTTTTTTCAGAGCTATTGTTAGTGTTATTATTACTAGAATCATTATTATCAGTTGTTAATGGTATAGATCTTGCTACAGCACTAGCTATCTTTTCCATACCAGAAGAACTTGGATGAATTCCTTCTAAAAAATCTTCATTAGCAAAATTAATTGTTCTTAAATCAACATATTTTAAATTATTATTTTTAGCTATCCCAGTAATAACATCACCTATTTGATTAGCTCTTAATACAGTACTATTAGTTTGATATTTAGGTATATAAGGAATAATACAAACTATATCAGCATTAGGGTATTTACTCTTTAATTTTTTTATCATCGAATTATATGCATTTGCAAATACTGAATCATTATTACTTGTAGCACTACTTACACTACCAATAGAAACTTCATCAGCATAAATGTCGTTTATTCCAGCAAAAATTAATATTTTATCTGGTACACCTTTAGAACCAACACTATTTGTTCTATAATCTCCAGCCATGTAATATTTTTGGCCAATTCTTTCATTATCATTAGTTGTACCATCCCAAGTTACTCTTGTATTTCTGATTGAATCATTTGCTAAAAGTCTCCAGCCTTTACTGTTTATTACCCTTGCCCACCATGTTTCTGACATGGACATTTGTTGATTAGAATAATAAGCCATATGTTTAGAATCTCCATCTACTCCATTTATATAACCTTCATAAGTAGACACACTATCACCATAAATAGCTACTTTTATATTTTTTTGACATTCCTTTACTGCATCATTACTTGGGCAATTTGTACAACCATCTTCAATTAAACATGCATAAACATTTAATTCGACAAAAAAAGAAGCAAAAAGAATAAATAATATAAATTTAATTTTTTTCATCTTTTTCCTCCTAGTTATTTATTATCTTATTGTATAAGGTTTAGATTCTGTTCCATTACCTTTATTTAAAACAGTATTATCTTTTAAAGCCACTACATATCTAGCAAGCTTTCTACTATTACCTCTTTCTCTTTCAATTTCACCATTATAATTTACGGCATATATTTTATCTGTATTTGCTGTATCACCAGTATTTGTCCACCAACTCATATCATCATTATATAAATAATTATAATTTTTACATTCTCTTGATGATGGGGTTGTACATGCAGGAGAAATACTTGCTTTCATGTATTCATAAACAGGAATCAAGCTAATTTTAGAATTTTCAATTACTTTACTACACTCTATAGCTCCTGTGTTGTTAACATCTTTCGAATCACGATTTGCTACACAAGCATTAAAATTAACTGTCTTTAATTTTAAGTCTTTATCTAAGTTATTATAAATAGTCTCTAAAGAATCTTTTATTCTACTTAATGAAAAATCATTTATTCCACAATTAGATTTTTCTTCACTATTGTATCTATCATCCCAATAAACATATAAAGTTTCATCCATATCATCCATATCTTGTGGTGTGATATAAATATTACCATTAGAATCAAGTTTAATTATACGATACAACTGGTCATTTACTTTTAAATAATTATTAACACGTTCTCCTCTAAATCTTAAAGTTCCTTCTTCGTCATATAATCCAGCACCAGTAGTTACTATAGCATTATCTTTTTTTATTTTTTCATTTAATAAACTAGTTACAAAACTACTACAAGTTAAATAACCTTGGTAATCAAAGTCACCATTAACATAAGTTACTACTACATTACCTGTACAACTAGAATCTTTAGTATATTTTTCTATTGATTTCATATATTCTTGATCAGTTAATGTTTGAGCACTTACAACTGAAGTTTTAACACTTTCAGTAGGTAGTTGACTTAAATTATTTTGATAGTAATCATATGCTGCTTTTTCCATTATAACTTCCATATCTTCATAAGAAGTTTTTCTGTTTATTATTGCTACAATTATAGAAATAACAATGATTAAAATAATAATAGCTATTAACCCTATACCAAAAAGTTTTAACTTTTTTTTTCTGTTGTCATCTAAATTACTAAAATTTTCTATTAACGATTTCATTTTATCACCTATTCTTACTATATTAAGTATATCAAAATCTAAAAAAAAAGCAATATTTATTGCTTTCCTACATCGTTACTTGTATTACATTTATTTGGATTTAATATACAGGTTTGACAAACTTCAAAATCATCAGCTGCTCCACTAGTTGAAAAATCTACTATAAGTCCCATTATTAAACTAACAAGAGTTGGAATAAAGAATATTAATATTGCAGCTATTCCTCTAATCATTAGTGATTTTACTGCACCTTTTACTCCATCATCTTTTCCAGATATTACAGCTTGTGCTAAATCTTTTACACCAAGAATTATTAATAATAATGGTATTACAATTTTAACTATTAAAAATATCCATCCAACTATTTGCCAAATTGATGCTGTTGATGCGCAAAAATCAAGTGGTGATGAAGCAGCATTTACATCTGTAAAACCTAAAAATAATAATCCAATTAAAATAAAACATATATTAAATATTTTTTTCATTTTTATACCTCTCATCTAACACATTAAGTATAGCAAACCGTAAAAAAAAAAGCAATAATGCTTTTAATCTTCGTTTGTTACTTGGCATTTATTTGGATTAGTAATACACTTTTTACAAACATTATAGTCAGCTTCAGCACCACTTGATGAGAAGTTACCAACTAATCCCATTATTAAACCAATAATTGTTGGAATAAAGAAAATAATTATTGCAGCTATTCCACGCATTGCTAGTGATTTAACAGCTTTTTTAATTTCATCATCTTTTGATGCAACTACTGCTTTTCCTAAATCAATCATACCTAATACAATTAAAATAATAGGAATAACAATTTTAAATACTAATAAAATCCAACCAACAACTTGCCAAATATCAGCAGATGCTGCACAAAAACCATTTCTTAATGTACCTGTTCCGATACCATCTGCTATTAATAGAAAATTATTCATAAACTATACCTCTTCTCTCTATGTATTAATTTTATTATAGTTAAAATACTATGTCAAGTATTATGACTTGAATATGCCAAATAATTTACTGTTTTTTGACTCTCCATTGTCACTTTCTAGACGACTAAAACCTAATTTAACCAAGAATTCATCAACAGCCACACTCTTATCTAACTTATCATCTAAATATGGCATATTATAAAATACTTTACTTTTTGATTCATATTCAAAATCAGCAACATCCCTATCATTTAAGACACTACGATTTAAAACAACTTTTTTATCTTTTAATTTTTCAAATGCTTTATGATCTTTTCTAATCAACTTGTTTAATTTAATCAAACCAGGTTCTATCAAATAGATAATCTCAGTACAAGAACTAATTGGTCCTTTATCATTTAAATCAACTAATATAACTTCATTATTTGAATTAGTAGCAATAAATGATGGAAGATCTAATGCTGTAGTTGTTTTTAAAGTTTTATCATTAAAATACATAAAATCATTACTATCTACTTCTACTGCTACTACTTGATAACATTTTTCTAAATGTTTCTTCAATAAGTACGTAAATGTTGTTGAACCAGCATGATTCGTAACATTTTTTATTCCAATTACACGTAATCCTAAACGATTATAGTTTGTATTAGTAGCACCTGTATCAGGCATTGATACAGGAGTATTATTTAATTGATGATAACTAGCAACATCTTTATAACTATTAGGGTTATCTATTAAAAATTTTACTGCATCAATATTTCTTGTGAAATTATAAATTCCCATGGATACTAATTGTGATAAGAACATTGGTGAATTTACAACCTCTGAATCATCTAATAATAAAATTATTTTACTCATATCAAGACCAACTGATAATTGTTGGAAAGTATTTATATCTTGATAATTTTTTATAGCTGTCACATCTATAATCATTTTATTAAAGAAGAAATTAGTAAAATTCGATACTATTTCTTCTACATCGAATTCTCCATTAATACTTTTTATAACATCAATATCTAAATTAGCTAATAAAGACTGATATTTATTTGAAATAATTACATTCATATATTTTTTACCTCTTTTCTTCTTAATTATCTACAGATGAACTTACACATTTAACTGAATCATTTGCACCACATGTACCATCTTTTGGAAAAGTAATATCTTTAGTTTCACCATCAACTTTAAAAGTATAAACATCTCCAACTATAGGCAGATTAAATTTAAAAAATAATTTTACTTTATAATAAGATCTGTTTGGAAAATTAGTAGTAATACTCTTTGTTTTTGATATACAGTAGTTATATTTATTATTTTTATTACTATTATCAATTAAAGTTGCTGTTACATTATTTGTTAGAAATCCATAACTTCCTACTTCACATTTTCCAACGGTATTATAACCATTATTGGCTAAAAATTTATTTATTAAAAAGATACTTCCATTTGCATTATTGTTTTGTGTAATTCCTTCTTTTTTTTCTATAATACTTATTACTTCATTTTTTACTCTAAAAGCTTTGGAATAGTTAATTGACAAAGCTAAAAAAGCTACAAAAATAAACATTATAACTATAACAAGCTGTGTTAACCATGTTCCACCTATTGCTTCTCTCACTTTATCACCTTCTATTAATGCTTATTAGCTGTTTTATATAATAATTTAGTATCACCCTTAATGTTAAAATCAAAAACTGATCTTAATATTG
This sequence comes from uncultured Erysipelotrichaceae bacterium, assembly GCA_902795845.1. Classification (GTDB taxonomy): domain Bacteria; phylum Bacillota_I; class Bacilli_A; order RF39; family UBA660; genus RUG14121. The sequence goes on along the minus strand of CADBMU010000049.1, from coordinate 6,160 downwards.
GCAAATCTAATTGATAAAATACTTTAACTTTATAATAGCTTACATAAATAAATTCTCCATTAATTGCATATGAATAGGCATCATTTGCTTTTATTTCTGATAAACAAAAAGCATAATTTTTATTACTTTCTGAATTAGTTTTATTACACTTTCCATCTAATCCACAACCATATTCATAGTCTGAACAACTTCCATTAGTTCTATATCCAACTTTTTCCATATATTTTGAAATATTAGATAACGCTATATCCGTATAATTCTCATTGGTGTATACTTTAACTCCGCCATTTCTTTCTAATTCATTAATTATTTTATCTTTAACACCAAATGCTTTTGAATAGTTAATAGATAAGCACATATAACCAGCAAATAGCAATACAAAGAAAATAACTAAATTAAATAACCAAGTTCCACCTATTGCCTCTCTCATTACATCACCTTATCCATTAACCTTTCCAAGGACATTCAAATTGTGTGCTTTTTCCTTTTACATAGCATTTTGCTATGCCTGTATTATTTCTACAATTTTCATCACATTTACAGATTGCATTATTACAGTTTGCATTTTTATCAAAATTATCACCTATTAAAGGCCATATGACAGTATAGAAAAAGGCAGCAAGGATTCCTACTGCTATTACAATAACTACTGTCATATTAAGTTCTCCTGTTGCCTCTTTCATTATATTACCTTCTTACTATTAATCTTTTATTATTAAAATAATCTTATCCGGCTGTATTGTTTGTAGTATTCATACAATTGCTTATACATGCAGCGTTATTCTCTGGGCATTGAGCATCACAAGTATTTTTTTTAATACTAGCTTGAATACTTGGCCAAACAAATGCATAGAAAAATGCTGCTACGGCCGCAATTGCAACTACTGTTACAACTGTCATATTTAATTCTCCAGTCGCTTCTTTCATAAATAAAATTCCTTCTTTCTTTATCTTTATTTTTATCTATTATTATTATAACTATCTTTTTAATAAATATCAACTTTTTTAAAATAGCTTTTTAATTACTTTACATTAAATTTTATTAAACTTTTTATATTTTTTAGCATAAACAAAAATTATAATACTCACTGATAAAAATAATATTAATCCAATGAACGGCACATTTAAACCAGTATCAGGATTTTCAACTGTTTCTTTTTTTTCTTCAGTATTTTCTACTTTATTATCATTTTCATCTACTTCTTGTTTTTCTATATTTTTAGTAGTGATTTCATAAACACTATTATCATATGATTGATTTTTTAACATAGCCTTGTAATAATAAGTCGTATTAGTTGTTAAATTATTATCTATTATTTCAATTCCATCTTTACAATTATAAGCATTCTCACTAATTTCTTTATAATCACTATCTTTTTTTAAAGAACGATATACAATACATTCATTGTCATTTTCTTGGGCATTTTTTACATATAAATACATTTTTATATAGTTGCTACCAATTTCTCTTGTTTCTAAAATAAGAGTTCCTGAAATGCCAGTACTTTCATTTAGTAAATATTTATTTACTAATTTTGTTAATTTATCACTATCCAATGACATTTTAAAATATTTATAAACATATAATCTAATTTCTCTTACTGGACCATTTGGTTCAGCTATTGCTGTTTCAAAATATTCACTTTCTATTTGTAAACCATAAGTATCATAAGTATTTTGCCATTCTAAATTAGGATTTATAATACCTTCTTTATTTACTAAATCAGGGATTATAGCAGTAAGTAGTTTAATTGCTGCTTCTCTAGATTTTGCTTGTTTATAATTGCTTTTATCAGCAATAAAACTTCTATTATCCATTTCAATTGAATCATCAGTATAATTAAGATAAAACTCTAATTCATTTTGAGAATTATATATTTCTAATGTTTTATTGTCAGTATTAACTTTTGCCGTTTGATTATCATATAATTTATCTGATAATTTTTCTGACTCGTTAAAAGCTTTTGCTACTTCTTCTATTGTTATTGTTCTAGCATTTACTTTATTCATTGAAAGAATCATTAACAATAGCACAACTAATAAATATTTTATTTTCTTCATCAAACCACTCTTTTCTATCATTGCTAAAATTATATCAAATAATGTCATAAATAGTCAAAAAAAAGTTTACTAAATTAGTAAACTATAAATGCATAATTTAAAGATTTACGCGGTATAAAAAATATTTGTTATTTTCATTATAAAGTAATTGATAAGTCTCTTTATTTTTTATATAGCTATTTAAATTTTCATTTTTTTCTACTAAAATATAATTAAAATTATATTTTTTTATTATTTTTTCATACTCTTCATAATTATTAATTTTTTTAAATGCATCTTCTAAAATATTTTGATTATCATTAAAATTTGATAAAAAGACCTCTGCTCTAGAATCAACAAAATTAGGGATATCATTAAAAGCAAGATATGATCCAATATTAAAATTATTGTACATTCTTAAATTTTTTTCATTTAAATTTTTATTAATATATTTTATAGTTTTAATTGGATAATTTTTATCTTCATGATAATTAAAATCTTTTAAATTTATTGTTAAAAAACACATTATGTATAAAATTATAAGCATTATGGATAAAATAACATTTATTAAAATAATATTAATTTTAAAATTAAAGATATTTAATTTTCTGACTTCAAAATTATTTTCTACAATTATTTTATAAAGTAAGGTCGGAACGATTGTACAAAAATAAGACATATGACGGTTTGCAAAAAGTGATAAAAGAAATAAACCTAATATCAAGAAAAAATCTTTCACTTTTACTTTACAAAAAATTAAACAAAAAATAGAACAAACTACAATTATTAAAAAGGGAAGAAAATTAATTAAAACGGTTTTTTGCATTTCGCCAATAAATAAATAATAAGGATTATCTAACGTTTTGATGAAAAATATATAAGGCATAATTTTATATGGAGAAATTAACCCTGATAAAACTATTATTAAATAAGTGATTAAAAACATTTTCACATTTTTGGGGCCACAAAATTTCAATTTATTTTTAATACTTTTATCAAACAATTTAGAAAATTTAAAAAATATCATTTCAGTAATAAATGGAAGAAAAAAAACTAAATATAATATCCAAACTGGCATATGAATGTTAACTAAAAATATCGACATTAAAATTAATATCATTGAATATTTTATTTTTCCTGTATCATAAAGTTTATTTATAAAAACAATTTCTAAGAAGAAAATAATGTACGAAATTGATTGAACACGTGTACCGAAAAAATTCTTCACTAGATATAATGTAATAATAGATGTTATAAATGATAAAAATCTGTTATTATCAAACTTATAATTTGTTTTAAATAAAATCAATCCAAACAAAGCAAATAAAGAATAGAAAAAAATAAATATTCCTACATGACTAAATTTAGTAAAAATAAAATATACTATTAAATCATAAAACCAATGATGATATAAATATTTTAATCCTGGTATAAAACTAAAATGATCCTTAAAGTCAATTCCATATTTTAAAATGTCTTTTCCAGTTCTTATATCAAAATACAAATCATTTTGAGAAAATTTTTGTATTAATATAAAAGTAACTATTAGTATTCCTAAAATATAAGGAAAAAATTTTGACACAAATTCTATTTTCTTTTTCATATTATATTTCCTCAATTCTTATTTTTATTATATAAAAAAAATCTCTTTTATAAAAGAGATAATTTAAATATTATAAATTCATCATTTGTAATACTGCAAATATTAAAAGTACCATAACTCCTAAACCTGTAGTAATTAACATTGACATTGTTTTGCTTTCCATTTTATCTAATCTATTTTTATAACGTGTTTCACGTGCTTTTTGTTGTAGATTGGATATTGTTTTTGAGAATGTTAATAATTGTTCTTGTTTATGTTCCTGTTTACCTAAACTTAAACGATATAAAAGTCTCATCATTCTCATTGAATCTCTTACTGGATATTCTTTAGCAAAATTCATGTATGGATCTATTTTATCATTACCAGCATTAATTTCATTAATCATTTCTTGAAGTCCTTCTCTAAATATTTCAGGAGCATCAGATATTGATTTACCAATAGCAACAGGTACTGTATAGTGTTGAATTAATATTTCTAAACTTTTTAAATAATGAGGTAACATTGAATCTATTTCATTTAAATGTCTTTTATAGTATTTTTTCATACTACTATAACCTGATTTAAACATTAAATAAGCTGCTATCAATGAAACTAGAAATGTTGCATAACTAAAGTTAGAAATAAAGATAAATAAACACAATACTAATACTATTCCAGCATTTTGAATTCTTTTAGTAAATAGTATATCAGGATTAACTCCATCACCATATCTAGCCTTAACTAAGAAATCCCAGTCATCTTCTTTTAATTTTCTAAAATATTCTGTATTATCAGAAATAAATTTATTAGTATTTATTCTTCCAGTATAATTTAATACAAATATTATTATTACTGCTATTATAACTATTTCAAATTGCATAATTACTCAACCCCCACATCTTCATTGTAGAATTTTTCACCAGATAATAAGAAATAAGCATTAATTATTATAATTAAATGAAGTATTATTTGAACATAAAACATATCTAATAGTTCAATATAAGCATCTGTTCCTAGTAAAAATTGCATTGCAAGTACTAGGAAAAATAGTGCAACACCAAATGTTAAGAATTTTCTATGAAATTCTACTCTATCCATTTGGTCTCTATAAACACCTTCTACTAGGGCATCTATATCCATTGCCATATTTTCTAATGCTTCACCAGAATCTTTTGCACCTTCTTTAGTAATTTGTAAAAATAATTGATTCATATTTTTTACCATATAAAATGGATATTTAGCATTAAAGTATTCAATAGATTCGTCAATTGTACCATTTTGATAAGACATATCAATCATAGTTTTAACATCTTGTAAAACTGGATCCAGTAGGATACCAGAATCTCTAACACCTTCTAAAGATTTAACAAATGATTGAGTAGTATTAAATTCCATAATAACATTGGTTGTATATATTTGAATTTGTTCAAATATATATTCACTATATACTTTTTGGCATCTTAAATATGCTAAATAAGGAATAAAAGCTATAGCTACTATTACATATATAATTGTAATTAAAATATTATAAAAATATAAATATGATATTACACCTGCAAAACCACCAATTACTCCGATTTGAATAGCATATTGTTTTGCAGTATACTCACGACCCAATTCTTTTGTTTTTTGTCTAACTTCTTTAAAAGAATATGGTGCATATTTTTCATAAGCGTTTGTTACAGAAGTAATAAGGAATTTATAAACATTCTCTCCTTTATTCAATCTATAAGAAACAACATATATAGCAATTGCTAATAATAATATAAGTACCATTACTATACCTCTCTTCCTTATTCTATAAAATGTCTAATACATCAATATTACTAATATTTGATATATTATTTATTTGATTAGTATTTGTATTTAAAGCTTGACTGTTGATAACAGTAGGGTTTTCCACAGTAGTTTTTGAAATTGTTGGCTCTACCTGTTGATTAACAGGTGAGTTATCAACACTTTTTTCTTCATTAGAAGTGGTTGGTGTTTGTTCTTCTAATGGATTTTTTAAATTATTTGTTGATTTTTTTTCTGTAACTAAATGGAAAGGATCATCACCTAAATCAATTCCTTGAATACTACAATAATCTTTTAAATGTTGTGTTGGATTATTGAAACTCATTGTTCCATCCAAACTTTTTTTATAAATTTCATTAGTACATGGTTTATTATCATCATCAACATAAAATTCACAAACTTCTAGTATTTCACGTTGAAATCTATTATATTTTTTACTCATATAACCTTTTACATAGATACCTAATTGAACATATCTATGTATTGAAGATAAGAATTGATCTGTATCTTGACTTGATTCAAGTAATGAATACATACGCATTGGAATACTTGCTGCTTTATCAGCATGGATTGTTGACATGATATGGTGTCCAGAAGAAATTGAGTTACGAATTGCAAGTACAGCCTCAGCACTACGAACCTCGGCAAGTAATATCCAAATTGGGTTTTGTCTCATACATGTAACAAGTACATCTGTATAAGATGCAATATTATTTGTTTTCATTGCTACAATATCACGAT
>CADBMU010000048.1 GCA_902795845.1 uncultured Erysipelotrichaceae bacterium | reverse complement strand
TCCATAATATCCTATGATATAACGTCTACAAGTTTAGTAAGATTTATTATTTAATTATATTACTGGCTATTACGTACCTATAATATAACGAGTTTAGTAAGTATTCATTAAATTAACCTAAACAATTAACTTAATATATCTTATATATATGAACCTCTAGTTATTCCTATAAGAGAGAATAAAAGAAGTGCTCCTTACCTTATATTAGGCAAATGCTGGAGCAAAGCTATAATCAGCTTTGTCATTTAATTTTAATGTTGCATTTAAAGTATGCCTACTACTTGCAGTCATATTTAGTAATAAATGTCGAAAGCCAAAAACTACCCCATGAGTAAATATTAACACATTTTTATAAAAAAAGATAGATATTCCTTGACTTTAAACGTATTTTATTAGTATAATAACGGTGCGATTTAGATTGGAGGGCAAAACTTATGAAAAGAACATTTCAACCAAATAATAGAAAAAAAGCTAAAAAACATGGATTCTTTGCACGTAAAGAAAGTAATATTTTAAAAAATAGAAGAAAAAAAGGTCGTAAGGTTTTATGTAAATAAGTCACATATAGTTATGTGATTTTTTTGTAAAAAAGGGTAATTTTATGAAAAAATTTGAAATAGTTAAGGAACATTATGAATTTGATAATATAATTAATAAAGGAAAAAGTATTGGCAATAAAGTTTTTTCTATTTACTTTTTAAAACACGACGAAGAATATCCTAAGTTTGGAATAGCTGTTGGAAAAAAAATAGGTAATGCTGTTACAAGAAATAAATATAAGAGAATAATTAGAAATATAGTTGATAATAATAAGTTATTGTTTAAAAAAGATTATGATTATATTATAATTATAAAAAGAAAGTGTTTAGATTTAAGTTTTAAAGAATTAAATGACAATTTGAGTGAACTTGTAAAGGAGAAATTATAATTATGAAGAAAAAAATATGTAGTATTTTGATACTATGTGTAGTTTTATTATCTACAGGATGTGGAAGTAATAACTATATAAAGAAAGATAAAAAGACAATTGTTACTAATGAAACTACTGGTCAAAACTTACAAAAAAATATTCTATGTAAACCAGAAGAAAAAGATTTATATAATTTATATAAAAAATATGATGACCAGTTAGAGGTATCTTTAGAAGATTTACCTAAGTGTGATGATTTTAAAATTAATTCTGGTAAATATCAAGGATTATGGAATGCACTATTTGTAAAACCATTAGCATTCTTAATATTAAAACTTGGTAAATTAGTTAAAAATTATGGTATTTCTGTTATGTTAATTGGTTTATTAATAAGATTAATATTAATGCCATTTAGTAAAAAAACATTAAAACAATCAGAAAATATGAAAAAAGCTAATCCAGAATTACAAAGAATTGAAAAGAAATATGCTAATAAAACTGATAATGAATCTATGATGGCTAAGAGTCAAGAAATGATGATGGTTTATAAAAAATATAATATAAGTCCAGTTGGATCTTGTCTTCTTGCATTTATTCAACTTCCATTATTCTTTGCATTCTTACAAGCAATTAATCGTGTTCCAGCAATATTTGAAGATTCTTTCTTAGGATTAAAACTTGGTATGACACCATTAAAAGGATTTAGTAATCAACAATATGGTTATATAATTCTTATTGCTCTTATTATATTAACAACTTATTATTCATTTAAAGATACTATGAAACAAAGTGGTGGAAACAGTGAAGCAGAAAAACAAATGAAAATGACAATGACTGTCATGATTGTTATGATTTCATTCGCATCATTTAGCCTTCCAACAGCAATAGCACTTTACTGGATAGTAACAAATGGATTTATTATTTTCCAAAATAAAATACTTAAAAAAGTTATAGAAAAAGAAGATAGTAAAGACAAATTGATAAAGCCTAAAAAAGTTAAAGATAGTAAGAAAAGAGGAAAATAAGTATGAAAGTAGTAACTGAAGCAAAAACTAAAGAAGAAGCTTTAAAAAAAGCTCTTGATGAATTAAAAGTAAATGAAAATGAAATATTTTATAAAGAAGAAAATATAAAGGGAAAACTATTTAAATCAGGGAGTGTTAAAATTTATGCTTATACTGATGATGAAATATTAGAAAGTATTAAAAAATTTATTACAGAAATTGTTACTAATATGGGATTAGAAGTTAACTTTGAAACAAATATAAGAGATAAACAATTTAATTTAAAAATGTTTTCAAATAATAATGCTATACTAATTGGTAAAAATGCTAGAACTATGAAAGCTATTGAAATGCTTGCTAGACAAAAAATACAAGTTGAATATGGAATTAGAGTTAGAATATTCTTAGATGTAGAAAACTATAATGAAAAAAGAATTAAACAATTAGAAAGACTTGCAATAACTACTGCTAAAGAAGTTTCTAGATCTAAAATAGAAGTAGCATTAGATAGTATGAATTCATATGAAAGAAGAATAATTCACAATAAATTAGTTAATTTTAAAGGGGTTACTACTATTAGTGAAGGTGAAGAACCTAACAGACATATAATAATTAAACCTGAATAACATTTAAAAAGCATTTCCATAATTTGGAAGTGCTTTTTTTAATACATTGATGCTTCTATTATATTGAATTTTGCATTTTTCATTGCATCAATTTTTTCAGATTCAACATATTCAAATATATCAAAATTTTGGCTTTGACCTGATGTTAAATCATTTGCATAAATAGTATCATCAGATATTCTATTACCATTTTCATCAACAGCTTCAATTTTAAAACTAAATGATTTTGTTTCGTTAGTTTTATTTGTTATTTTTACTGTTAATTTTGTTTCATTAAGTCCATATTCATCTGTTTCTACTTCAAAATTTCCCATATCAATATCAACTTGTTTTAAAACTTTTTCAGTATTAGTTCCATCCATATCATCAAATGAATCTGACCAAGACTTTTGTAATGATAAAGTGATAAAAATAGATAAAATTCCTAAAATGATTGCCACTATAGCTTTTCCTTTACTCTTCTTTTTAACTAAAGGGGTTATACTAAATACTATAGCTAATATTCCTAAAACGAATGACGCATTATTAACAATAGGAATAAAAGATATACAAATACCAATAATACCTAAAACTAAACCTGCAGTAGCTAAACCACTTTTTTGTTTTTCCATAACTCTATACTCCTTTCTAATTTTAGAATATCACAAAAATAACTTGCAGTAAATAGTTCGTGTGAATAAAATGTAGTAAATAATATCATACTTATATATAGAGGTAGTATTTTTATGAAGTTAAAATTTGATAATTTAAAAGATTTACTTATCTTTAATATTAAATATTATAGATATGTAAATAATTATTCACAAGAAAAACTAGCTGAATTAAGTAAATTAAGTCCTAGATATATAACTGATGTTGAACGTGGATTACATTGTCCGACTATACCAAAAATAGAAAGTATAGCAAATTCTTTAAATATTGAACCTTATAAATTATTTGTTAATATTGATAGAGATATTAACATAGTTAATAAAATGAAAAATGTAAGACAATATAATCAAAAGTAATTTATTAAAAGATTTTATGTAATTTAAAAGCATTTAATCTTTTTTTATGCTATAATACGTGCGAGGTGAGTATCATGGAAGATACTATTTGTGCAATATCAACAGCTTTAGGTGTTGGTGCTATTTCAATAATAAGACTTAGTGGAAATGAAAGTATAAATATTGTTAATAAAATTTTTAAAGGAAAAGATCTTACAAAGGTAGATACGCATACGATAAATTATGGTCATATTTATTATGAAAATGAATTAATTGATGAAGTATTAGTAAGTATTATGAGAGCTCCTAGAACTTATACTACTGAAGATATTGTAGAAATTAATTGTCATGGTGGTATAGCTACTACTGAAAAAATATTAGAAATACTATTAACTAATGGGGCAAGACTTGCCGAACCAGGAGAATTTACTAAAAGAGCCTTTCTAAATGGTCGTATTGATTTAATTGAAGCAGAAGCAGTATCAGATTTACTTAATGCAACTAGTCAAAAAGTTAGAAATACTGCTGTTAATACTTTAAATGGAAGACTTACTAATATTATTAAAGATTTAAGAAGTAAAATATTAAGTGTTATGGCTAATATTGAAGTTAATATTGATTATCCAGAATATGAAGATGCAATTGAAATTACACATAATAATTTATTACCAATGTTAGAAGATATTAAAAATGATTTTACAAAAATATTAGAAGATGCTAATAACTGTAAATATATAAAAAATGGTATTGATATAGCTTTAATAGGAAAACCTAATGTAGGTAAAAGTTCACTTTTAAATGCTTTAATTAATGAAGATAAAGCAATTGTAACATCTATTTCTGGTACAACTAGAGATATAATTGAAGGAAAAATGGATTTAAATGGAATTAGTTTAAATATTATTGATACGGCTGGAATAAGAGAAACTGATGATGTTGTTGAAAAAATAGGGGTTTTAAAAAGCAAAAATATTATTAATAAAGCAGATTTAAATATTTTAGTATTAAATAATAATGAAGAATTAACAAAAGAAGATTTAGAGATTTTAGATAACATTAAAAATATGAAATATATTATATATGTTAATAAAAGTGATTTAGATAAAAAAATAAATATTGATAACTTAGATAGTTCTAAAATAGTATATGGTAATACTATTGATAACGGTGGACTTAAAGATTTAAAAGAAAAAATAATTGAATTATTTAACTTAGGTTCACTTGAAAGTAAAGATTTAACTTATTTATCTAATGCAAGACAGATTGCTACTTTTAAAAAAGCTTTAGAGTCTTTAGATAGTGCTATTAAAAACACTAAAAAAATGACTCCGATTGAAATGATTGATGTCGATATTAAACAAGTTTGGGATTTATTAGGTGAATTAATTGGTCAAACATATCATGATGAATTACTTGATGAATTATTTAGTAAATTTTGTTTAGGAAAATAATCATTGTTTAATTAAAATAATAATTGTATAATAAAAAAGCCAAAAAAAGAGGTGTTTATAAATGAAATATGATGTAATTGTAGTAGGTGGAGGACATGCAGGATGTGAAGCTGCTCATATTGCGGCTTTTATGGGTAAAAAAACAGCTTTAATATCAATGAATAAAAAAAATATAGCTGATATGCCTTGTAATCCATCAATCGGCGGAACTGCAAAAGGAATAATAGTTAGAGAAATAGATGCTCTTGGAGGTCTTATGGGTAAAATAGCTGATATTTCTCATTTTCAAATAAAGATGTTAAATAATGCCAAAGGACCTGCTGTAAGAAGTTTACGTGCTCAAGCAGATAAAATAACTTATCCTAAAAACATGTTAAATGCCTTAGAAAATACTAAAAACCTAGATATTATCGAAGCAATGGTAGAAGACTTAATTGTTGAAAATAATAAAATTAAAGGTGTTGTATTTGAAGATGGTACTAAAATTATATGTGATGCCGTAATATTAACTACTGGAACTTATTTAAAAGGAAATATCTTACAAGGAAGTAATAATACTCCATCTGGTCCACATGGTGAAAGAAGAAGCAACTATCTTTCTGATAATTTACATAAATATGGTTTTAAAATACTTAGATTAAAAACGGGAACACCTCCTAGAATAGCAAAGGATTCAATTGATTTTTCTAAAATGGAAGTAGAATATGGTGATAATACTTATTGGACTTTCTCTTTTGATAACAAACCATGCTATGATATAAATAAACAACAAAGATGTTATTTACTTTATACAAATGAAACAACTCATAAAATCATACTAGATAATTTATCTAAGTCAGCTATGTATGGGGGATATGCTACTGGTGTCGGACCACGTTATTGTCCTTCTATTGAAGATAAAATTGTTAGATTTAAAGATAAAGAAAGACACCAGTTATTCTTAGAACCAGAAAGTATATATTATGATGAATGGTATTTACAAGGATTCTCAACAAGTATGCCAATTGATGTCCAAGAAAAAATGGTTCATAGTTTAAAAGGCTTAGAAAATTGTAATATTACAAAATATGCTTATGCTATAGAATATGATGCTATTGATCCATTACAATTAAATCCATCATTAGAAACTAAAGTAATAGAAAATCTATTTACTGCTGGTCAAATTAATGGAACTAGTGGTTATGAAGAAGCTGCTGGTCAGGGATTAATTGCTGGTATTAATGCATCTTTAAAACTTGATAATAAAGAACCACTTATTTTAAAAAGAAATGAAGCATATATTGGAGTATTAATTGATGATTTAGTAACTAAAGGAACTATTGAACCTTATAGAATGCTTACTTCTCGTGCAGAATATAGATTAATTTTAAGACATGACAATGCTGATTTAAGATTAAGAGAAAAAGCTCATGAAATTGGCAGTATTACAGAAAAACAATATG
>CADBMU010000047.1 GCA_902795845.1 uncultured Erysipelotrichaceae bacterium | reverse complement strand
GATATAGATTATAAAGTTAGTGATTCTTTAAAAAATTTAAAAAATCCTTATGATACTAATTATCGTGAAAGAATTCTACTGGAAGAAAATGAAAAATATTTATGGGATTATGCATTTTATAATAACAAATATTATGTTTATTTTGGTGTTGTTCCAGTAGTTATAGCATATTTTCCTTATTACTTAATAACTAATAATGACTTAAAAAATTCTACTTACATATTTATTTTCGGAGTATTTATTTTACTTACAGTATTACTTCTTTTAAAAGAATTGTGTAAAAAATATTTTAAAAATATTTCTACTCTATCTTTTTTATTAATAACAAGTTTAATGATTAACGGATCTTATTTACTATATGCTTTAAAAAGACCTGATCTATATAATGTTCCAATAGTTAGTGCAATATTCTTTAGTATTTTAGGACTATATTTATGGATTAAATCCACAAGTTATAGTAAGTTAAATTTAAAATTAGTATTTTTAGGTTCTTTATCTATGGCACTTGTTGCTGGATGTAGACCTCAACTTCTTTTAACTTCTTTATTTTGTATTCCAATATTTAAGGATTATTTAAAAGAAAAAAAATTAATAAAAAAATTTATGGTATTTGCAATACCATTTGCTATTATAGGACTTGCTTTAATGTATTATAACTATATAAGATTTTCTTCACCTTTTGATTTTGGAGCTAATTATAATTTAACTACTAATGATATGACATTAAGAGGTTTTAATATAGATAGAGTTTTCTTAGGAATTTATTATATGTTATTTAAAAATCCTGATATTTCATTAGTATTCCCATTTATTAATAAGGTTTTTGTAGACACTCAGTACATGGGAGTAACTATTTCTGAACCATTATTTGGTGGGTTAATTACTTGTAATTTAATTCTTATAGTAGGATTATTTGTAAGAAAATTTAAGAATTTAATAAACAACCCTAATGTATATACATTAGCAATTATGTGCAACATAATTGCTGTAGTTTTGGTAATTTTAGATACTCAAATGGCTGGAATATTACCAAGATATATGTTAGATTTTTCATGGTTACTATTTTTAGCAACCGCCATTTGTTTACTTGCACTATTTAATAATATTGATAAATTTAACGATAAACAAAAGTATTATATAAATTTAGTATTTATTCTATTATTTTTAAGCTGTACTTTATTCAATTACTTTTTAATACCAGTAGATTTAAGTTATAGTCTTAAATATTATAATTCTACTGTTTATCAACAGTTATCAAACATGATACAATTTTGGTTATAAAAAAGAGGTTAGAATTTTGATTCTAATCTCTTTTTGAAGTATCATAATATTTTATTGATATTTGGCTTGAAGCATTTGTATCCAAACCACAGAATTCTTTCTTTAAATAAAGAGGATATGCAGCAGCACCAATCATAGCTGCATTATCTGTGCAATAAATCAAATCAGGAACAGTTAAGTCTACGTTGTATTTTTCGCACAAAATCTTCATTTGCTCTCTTAAATATTTATTAGCAGAAACGCCCCCGGCAATAATCATATTTTTAATGCCGGTATTTTTTAAAGCCAACTCTACTTTTCTAACTAATTCATCAATAGCAATAGTTTGAAAACTACATGCTAAATCTTCTTTTCTAATTTCATGATTTCTTTGTTCTTCATTATGAATTAAATTAATAACAGCACTTTTCAATCCACTAAAACTAAAATTATATGTGTTATCATTTACTGGCTTCGGTAAATCATAAGAACAAGCTCCATTTAAAGCCATTTTTTCTACATTAGGACCACCAGGATATTTTAATCCAAGTACTCTTGCAACTTTATCATAAACTTCCCCAATAGAATCATCCAAAGTAGAACCTAAAATTTCAAATTCATAATCGTCTTTCATAATAACCATATCAGTATGTCCGCCACTAACTATTAATGCTAAAAGAGGAAATTGCATTTTTTTAATTAAATTATTAGCATAAATATGCCCAATTGTATGATTAACTTTGATTAAAGGTTTATTCCAAACAAATGCAATTGTTTTAGCACATTCTAAACCTACAAGTAAACTTCCAAGTAACCCAGGAGCATAAGTAACTGCTATTGCATCTATATCTTCTTTAGATAAAGATGCTTTTTTTAGTGTTTCATCTAAAACCATAGTAATATTTTCTGTATGCATACGAGAAGCAATTTCAGGTACTACTCCACCAAATTCTGCATGAGTATCCATTTGTGTTAAAATTGTAAGACTTACAACTTCACATCCATTTTTTATAATTGCCATTGAAGTTTCATCACATGATGATTCAATAGCTAAAATATTAACATCTTTCATATTTTACCCCCATTAAATAGGCATCACTATTTTCATAGTAATCTTTTCTAGTATTTATTATTTCTAAGCCAAATTTTTGATATAATTTTATAGCATTTTTATTATTTACATCAACTTCTAAAGTAAGTATTTCTATACTTTCAGGAAATTCTGAAATTAATGTATCCATAAGATTAGAAGCTATACCCTTTCTTCGATAATTATCCTCTACTACAATATTTAATATTTCACATGATTCATATAAAATAATTGCCATAATCATACCAATTATTTTTCCATTCTCAATATCTAAATAAATTACATTATAATCATTTGAAAAATATTCATCCATATCATAAACATTAGAAAAATTATGATTAACTAAATTACCAAGTCTTATTATATCTTCTTTATCTTTTATATTAGCTTTTCTTATCATTTTAATACCTCAATTACTTTAATATATAAAGGATTTACTGCATGAGGATTAATATTTTGTTCATCCTTTAATTTTTCATATAATTTCTCATAATCTATTTTTACTTCATCAATAACATTATCTTTTATAAATTCTTCAAATTCACTATTTTTCATATATTTATATTTTTGAATAACATTATTATTTTTATCAAATATACCTAAATATTTACCATTTTTCTCATTTTCAATAACTATTTTTTTATCTTTATTTATTAATAAAGCTTGCATTTTTAAAGTATCTATAGATTTTATTGGAATATTTAATAAGTAAGCCATAGTTTTTGCTATTGTTACACCAATTCTTACTCCTGTAAATGATCCAGGACCATTTACTACAATTATTTCATTTAAATTACTACTTTCAATATTATTTTCTTTTAGAATTTCTTCAATCATTGGCATTGTATAAACACTGTGTTGCATATTAGACATTTTTTCTTTATCGGTTAATATTTTACCATCTTTAAATAAAATAATTTTTATTAATTCGTTATGTGTATCTATAAATAATGAATACATATCAATCACTCCACTTATCAAGAATAGATTATACCACAAAATAAAAGATAATAAAACTATTTAGTCTTATTATCTAATTCCAATCGTGAACATTACAATTTCTATCACCATTACAAGCACCAAGATCAACAACATAAGTTTCATCATTATTTTTGCAAACTTGTTTGTTACTATCTACCCATGACATTCCCCTATCACATATAGCAGAAATTCCATAATGTCCAACGTGCCATCCAATATTTGTATCACTCCATCCACTGTCTTCAGCACCAAAGTTATATCTCATAAATCTACTAGTATTACGCCATCCACCAACAGCTTCATAATACATTAAAGTTTCATAATTACAACTTGCTTGATTATTTACTGTATAACAATCTCCACTATTATTTCCATTAGAGCAATAAGTAGTATATGTTGATACACCATTTTGAGGACAACTAACATTTTCATTTTCAACTGATACATATTTGTTTACTATACAGTTTGATATATAATAATCTATTTTTTTTGAACTATTATAATAAATTCCATGGTTTATATCTGTAGCACCATATGTAATAGTTTTTGTACCACCACATGATTTACTACATCCATTAGCTATATTTCTAGTAGTTTTTCCACAAGAATAACCAGGATTATACTTAGATGTTAACTCTACATTGACTATTTTAGTTGCATATTGAGTTCCACCACAAATATTATTACAAGCACTAAAAAACCCACATGAAGATGATATTTCTTTAGAAGTTGTTTCATTACAAGATCCTACTACTGTTATAGAAACTGGTTTAGAACATATTTCATTACCGGCTTTACTAGTTATGCATTTTTTTACTTGATATGTAGTGTTATTACTACTTGCTAAGCCATTAAAATAACAAGAACCATCACTTTTTAAAGTACCTGGTGTAGAATTCCATTTTCCATCTGAATTAGTCCTATAACACTTAGTACTTTTAATCCCACTTATGGCATTTCCACTTGTAAATGTTACTGTTATATCTTTTAATGTTGAACTTTTTGATTTTAATTCTGGAGCTTCAATACTTGTTTCTACTCCTATATCTAATGAACAAGTTTTTTTATTTCCCGTAGGATTTTTAATATATCCTTTTCTTTGTACTATTTCATTTTTTTCAATAGTTTCACTAATAAAAGTATTTGTACTATTATATAAAAAATCTTTTTCTTGAATATTTTCTATTCCAAGTGTAACTCCACTAATACCTATATTTAATGCATTCAAACGAATTTCAGTTGTTGATTTATACCACTGTCTATTTCCAACTTTCTCTCCAATAGTAGGAGAATTTGCCACTATAAATTCACAATTTATATCACTTTTATCTATTTTTTCGACATTTATGATTATTTCATTTTTGTTACCAACATTATCAATTAAGCAAATTTTTCTCTTACCATTTTCTTGTAAAACTATTTTTTTATTTTGAATATATTCATCTTTTTCATCAGGGCAAGTTTCAGTTTCATTAATTTCTTTATAACCATATAAACCTGATTCATTATCATAAGCACTTACGTTATAATTAATATTCTTGTTTGTCCATTTTTCATTAATTTTATCACCATTATTTTGATAAAAATTTGGAACTATTTTATCTATATATACTCTTACTCTTGCTATTACTGGATTACCATCTTTATCAGTAGATTTTGCTGTATAATTTTGTTGTAAAACACTACCTGATTTAATATAAAGTATTTTACTATCATT
>CADBMU010000046.1 GCA_902795845.1 uncultured Erysipelotrichaceae bacterium | reverse complement strand
TTAAATCAGGTAGTGTTTTACAACAAAATTATACAGCAAAATCTACTGATAAAGATGGTAATCCAATAATAGCAAGAGTAAGAGTATATATAGATAAAATAGTTCCAAATTTTTATCAAAATCATGCAGATAAATTAAATAATAAATGGAGTGCTAAAACCATTGATTATAAAGTGAATGCTTATGATAATGAATCAGGATTGTATGGATTTTTTGATGCGACTGAAACTACGGATAATTGCCCAACTACTTTTAATGATTATTCACAAAATAAAAAAATATCATTTGATTCAAATGGTGTTAAACGTATATGTTTAATAGATAACGTCGGTAACATTAATGAAACAACTTTTGAAATAAATCATATTGATAATGAAAAAATGAGTTGTTCTTTTAAAACTCAAGATAATGCTATTGTTGGAAATAATGTTAATGGAGTTCAATGGTATAAATCAGATATCAATTTACAATTAATAGCAGATAGAGTTGGAATTAGTGGTGTAATGCTTGGTATGAATAATCAAGAAAAAGAAACATATCAAACATCTAATTATATTTTTGATAAAGATAAAGCTAATATTAGTAATATATATAATACCAATACTAAAGCATTTACTGAGTATGGTTTTATAAAAAATCAAGCAGGAACTAAAGGAAAATGTAATATAACTTTTGGAGTTGAAAAAAGTATTGAAGAACCAGTTTTATCTAATGCCGTTAGTAGTTATGATACAATTACAGCATATTATACATCTGGATCAGCTATAAGTGGTATAAAAAATACAACATGTTATTTAACTGATAGTAATGGAAATATATATAAATCTGTAGATCCAAAAGGAAATAATTGTATATTTAAAGTAGATCCTAGTAAAGTTAATACAACATATTATTTTAAAAAATGTATAGAGAGTAATGCCGGTAATTCAATTTGCTCACGTGTTTCTAGTAAAGAAAATGTAGGCTACTGTACAAGTGAAAATTACAATGTATCTACAAGTAGAATTTCAAATTCAGAAGGATCATGCAGTAAATCTTGTGGAACAGGAAGCAGAAGTTATAGATATAAAGAAGTATATACATCAAAATATCAAGGCAGATCATGTGGAACAAGTGATGAAAAAACAGCGTATGAAAATTGTAATACTCAAGATTGTTGCTCTTGGAAAAAATATTCAGGAGACTCTGGTTGTAGTGTTGGAGAAGGAAATTGTCCAACAGCTTGTGGAAGTCCAGCATCAACAATATATGGTAATAAAACAGTTTATTATGTATCTGGATATGACCAAAGTATCTCTTGTGGATCAAGTGTTACATCTTGTTCAGTTAGTTGCGGCGCAAAACCTTCATGTAAGACTCCAGTAACACTAAATAGAATTACAGCAGGTGGTGCTTGTTTTGATTCAAGTTGTTCTGGTTGTAGAGATTCTGTTTGCTCAAGTATGGGAATATCAACAGGTAATGCTTCTTATTGGGGCAACATAGGGTTTGTGTTGTTTTATACTAATACAACTTATACAATACGCCAAGGTCAAACACTTACACTAGTGTATTCTTATAATAATTCTCGTAGTTCTGCATATGGTCAAGCTATTGAAGTAGGAGTAATAAATACTAATAATAAATTAGAAAATGCAGATAATAATTGGACTGTAAATGATCATTGTTCTATATCTTATAATTCAAATGGGGGAACTGATTACAATAGTTCAGTTGGTAATTGTACTGTTGATCATGCTGATGGTGGTAATACCAATGAAGGAACAAAAACTTTAACGGTAAATTCAATTAGTGCAGGAAATTATTATATTTATGTAAGAACAAGAATGGCAGCTAATTCTTCTGCAGAAACTAATTACGCAGGAACAAAAAATTTTAAAATAAGAGAAATATACATAAGCTAATAACTTTATATAACTAAGGAAGGTGAAATTATGATTAGAACTAGATTTGCTCCAGTTCCTAGTGGAGTATTTACAATAAATGATCTGCATAATGCACTGTTTTCCTATTTAATAGCTAAACATGAAAAAGGTGAATTTTTACTTAGAATTGAAGATATTAATCAAGAAAAATATAGTATGAAAGCAGAGCAAAATATTTATAATATTTTAAAATTATTTGGATTACAATATGATAATAAGCCTGTTATTCAAAGCGAAAGATTAAATATCTACAAGCAATATATA
Organism: uncultured Erysipelotrichaceae bacterium; assembly: GCA_902795845.1. GTDB lineage: Bacteria > Bacillota_I > Bacilli_A > RF39 > UBA660 > RUG14121. Next base: position 10,559 of record CADBMU010000046.1, on the reverse strand, counting down.
AAATTTTTAATTGAAAATGACTATGCATACTACTGTTTTTGCGATGAAAAACAGTTAGCGAAAGAAAGATTAGAAGCTACAAGTAAAAATGAAACATATATGTATGATGGACGATGTCGTAATCTTACTAAAGAAGAAGTTAATAATAAAATTTCTAATGGCGATAAATATTCTATTCGTCAAAAAGTTAGTAAAGAAGGAACAACATCATTTCATGATGAAGTTTATGGTGATATAACTTTTGAAAATAAGTATTTAGAAGATCAAATTTTACTCAAAAGTGATGAAACACCAACATATAATTTAAGTAATGTAGTAGATGATGGATTAATGAATATTACTCATGTAACAAGAAGTAATGAATACTTATCTAGTACACCAAAATATGTTCAACTATATGATAATTTTAATTTTGATACGCCAAAAATTATTCACTTTCCGATGATTGTGGATGCAAATAAAAAAATAAATAATGATAGTATTATAAGTTTATTAAATCAAGGATATCTTCCAGAAGCATTGTTAAATTATATAGCATTACTTGGATGGAGTCCTAAATCAAACAAAGAGATATTTAGTTTAGAAGAATTAGTAGAAGAATTTGATTATAAACATATTACAAAAGATTCTTGTTATTTTGATATTGAAAAATTAAATTGGTATAACAAGTATTACTTAAAAAGAATGGTTGACGAAGAATATCTTAAATACATTATTCCTTTTATAATTAGAAATTGTAACATGGAAGGTAAAGATAGAGATTATGTTAATAAGATAGCACTTCTTTATAAAGAACATATTAAAAATGCTATGGAATTAGTTGAATTAATTAAAATATTTTTTGATAATGATATTGTTTATCATGATGAATGTCGAAAATATTTAAAAAATAGTGAACAAGTAAAAAAAATTGTCTTGACGTTTAAGAATGAAATAATTAAAATAAATGATTGGAATGTTACATCAATTACACAATGTTTAAATAATGTTAGTGAAATTTGTAATACTCCAACTAAAGACATTTATATGCCAATTAGGATTTCTATAACAGGAATCACACAAGGACCTGATATTATAGAAACAATAAATTTAATTGGCAAAGAAAAAATATTAAATAGATTGGGATAAAAGGTTGAAAAAAAATAATTAAATTAAACCATTTGTGCCTTTCAGAGTACTGAAAGGACGAAGAAAGGAATGTTAGTTAATTATGAAAATATATAATAGTTTAAAAAATGAATTAGAAGAATTTAAACCAATAGAAGATGGTAAAGTAACAATGTATGTTTGTGGACCTACTGTATATAATTATGTTCATATAGGAAACATGCGTCCAGTTATTACATTTGATATGGTTTATAAATATTTAAAATATAAAGGATATGAAGTAAAATATGCTAGTAATTTTACAGATATTAATCCTAAAATAATAAGTGCTGCCAAAGAATTAGGCATTACTGAAAGAGAAGTTGCAGATAAGTTTATTAAAGCTTATTTAGAAGATGTTGCATCTTATAATTGTACTGATATAGATTATAGACCTACTGTTATTGAAAATTTAGATAATATATTTACCTTTATCACAAAATTAATTGAAAAAGATTATGCTTATGAAGTAGATGGTGATGTATATTTTAGAGTTAATAAAGTAAAAGACTATGGTATTTTATCAAATAATACTTTGGATGAACTAGAAAGTGGAGCTAGAGTAGATGTTGATCCTAAAAAAGAAGATCCACTTGATTTTGCATTATGGCGTAAAACTACTGAAGGTGAACAATTTAAATCTCCTTGGGGTATGGGAATACCAGGATGGCATACAGAATGTGTTGTAATGATTAATAGTTTATTTGGAGAAAAAATAGATATTCATGGTGGAGGAGTTGACCTTAAATTTCCACATCATGAAAATGAAATAGCACAAAGTATGGCATTAAATAATAATCATTTAGCAAATTATTGGATGCATAATGGCCATATTAATGTTGAAGGTACAAAAATGAGTAAATCTCTTGGTAATTTTATTCTTGCTAAAGATTTCATTAAAGATAAAGATGCTAATACTGTTAAACTTGCAATGTTTAAAACTCATTATCGCTTACCATTTAATATTACAGAAGAACTTATTGATGAAGCTAAAAGTTTAAATGAAAAAATTGAAAATGCAATTAAACAAGCAATGGTAGATATTTCAGTTAATAACTTAGAAATTGATAAAAACTTTAGGGATAATAAGATTGATGAGATAATGGATGAAGATTTCAATACACCAAATTTAATATCTTATTTACTTGAACTTGTAAAAGAATTAAATACTAGCTTAAGACAAAAAAAAGATTATATAGAAATTATAAATAAAATTTATACAATAACTAAGATTTTAGGATTAAAATATAATTATGATAAATTAGATGAAGAAAGTATAAATTTATATAAAGAATGGCTTTTAAAAAGAAGTAATAAGGATTTTGAAAGCGCTGATAGAATTCGTCAAGAATTAATTAGTAAAGGAATATTATAATGGATTTAATTATATGTCTTTTAATTATTATAATACCTGCTTTAGCACAGTTATTTATTTCAATTAATTATAGTAAATACAAAAGAATTTTTAATGAATCAAAAATTACTGGTCAAGAAGTTGCAAGAAAGATTTTAGATAGTAATAATTTAGAGAAGATATATGTTGTAGCTACTGGTGGTAATTTAACAGATCATTATGATTCTAGTAGAAAAGTAATACGTCTTTCAAAAGACATTTATGATAATGAAAGCATTGCATCTTTAGCTGTAGCAGCTCATGAGTGTGGCCATGCTATTCAAGATAAAGATGGATATTTCTTTATGCGTCTAAGAAGTTTTATTTATCCAATTGTAAGAATCGGTACAATGTTTTCTTATTTAGTAATTTTTATCGGAGCTATAGCTGAAGCTATGAATATTATTTATTTAGGTATTGCTTTAGTAGCACTTGGTTTGATTTTTCAACTAATAACATTACCTGTTGAATTTGATGCTAGTAAAAGAGCATTAATTGAACTTAAAAATTTAGGATTAGTAACAAATGATGAATTAGATGGAGCTAAAAAAATGTTAACATCAGCAGCCTTAACATATGTTGCTGGAGTCTTAGCTTCTGCTTTAGAATTATTAAGGTTAATTTTTATTTTTACAGATAGAAAAGATTAAAAGAGTATAACTAAAATAATGTTATACTTTTTCTTTTTAAATTGATATAATATGAAAGAGGTCATAAATATGAACAAGAATAAAGAAATGTTAAATATATTTTTTAAAGTTTTAAAAAATAATAAAAAAGCTATAAACATAGTAATGCCGAATCATTATGTAAAAAGTATTTATGATATTAATTATGATGAATTATTAAAAAAAAATATTACCAATATAATTTTTGATATAGATAATACTATTTTACCAGTAAATGATATTAATGTACCTGTTGAGCTAATTGATTTTATAAATAAATTGAAAAACAAATTTAACATTTGTATTTTATCCAATAACAATGATGCAAGGGTTAATCCTGTAAAAGAAATATTAAAAGTTAAGGGATTTGCCAATGCTAAAAAGCCAAGTAAATATGCTTATGATAAAGCACTTCATTTACTTAATTCATCAAGTAATAATACTGTAATGGTAGGAGATCAAATGTTATCAGATATAGTATTTGCTAATAAGTATAAACTATATTCTATACTGGTGGAACCAGTTAAAAATAAGTACGATATAAAAACTGGAACAAGTAGAGTTTTACAAAATATAATAATGAAAAAATTAAAAAATAAGATTGAGAGATATAAATATTTTTAGAAAGGATAAGATATGACATTTTCAGCACGTTTAAAAGATGAAATAGCAGCAATTAAAGTTAATACAATAGAAGCAAGAATTGAACTTTATGCTCTTTTAAGATTTGATGGTAAGTTTAATAAAAATAAAATATCTATAACATTAGAAAATGCAAGTATAGCAAGACGCATATATAAACATATTAAAGAATTATTTAATATTAATATAAAAGTAATTGTACGTAATCAAAAAAGATTTAGAATAAAACAAATATATATTTTAGAAATAAATGAAAAAGTTGAACTAATAAAAAAATCTTTAGATATTAAAAGCAATTATATTGAAACTAAAGAAGATATGATTTCTTTTTTAAGAGGGGCTTTTTTAGCAACCGGTTCAATATCTGATCCTAGTACTAGTGGATATCATTTAGAATTTGTATTTCATAGAATAACTGATGCAAGAATTGTAGATGATATATTAAAAAGATTTAAATTTGATTCTAAAATATTAAAACGTAGTAATAGATATATGGTTTATATTAAAAGTGCTGAAGAAATAAGTGATGTAATAAAACTTTTAGGGGCAATTAATAGTTTATTTTACTTTGAAGATATAAGAATATACCGTGATCATAAAAATATGGTTAATCGTTTGAATAACTGTGAAATAGCTAACCAAGAGAAAAGTTTAACTACTGGTATGAAGCAAGTAGAGTATATAAATTACTTAAAAGATAATGATTTAATGTCTTTACTTGATGACAATGGTAAAATAGTTTGTGAATATCGTTTAAAATATCCTGAATCATCATATTCTGAACTTGCTGAAATAATCTCTTTAGAAACTTCATATAAAATTGGAAAATCAGGAGTTAATCATAATTTTATAAAGGTTAAAAATTTGGTAAATAAACATAAAAATATGGCTAAATAATTTCATCTATTAAGCCATATTTTTTTGCTTCTTCAGCAGTCATAAAATTATCTCTATCTGTATCTTTATTTATTTTTTTAATACTTTGTCCTGTTTTTTGTGAAAGAATTTTATTTAATTTAGCTTTAAGTCTTGTAATTCTTTCACAGGCAATTTTGATTTCTGTCGCTTGTCCACTAGCTCCACCAAGTGGTTGATGAATCATAACTTCACTGTTTAAAAGTGCATAACGTTTTCCTTTAGTTCCACATGCAAGTAAGAATGAAGCCATACTCGCAGCCATACCAATTACAATTGTTTTAACATCACTTTTTACATAATTCATTGTGTCATATATTGCCATCCCACTGGTGATACTTCCACCAGGAGAGTTAATATAAATAGAAATATCTTCATTACTTAAAGAATCTAAATATAAAAGTTCACTGATAACAATGTTTGCATTGTTATCATTAATTTCACCAGTTATAAATATAATTCTATCTTTTAATAACCTAGAATATAAATCATATGCATACTCTTTATCATAACTTTTTTCTATAATAGTTGGTAGTATGTTCATTATCTATCACCTAATAATATATTAGTTATTTTTTTATTTTTTTATTCATTAATTAATCGACAAAATATATAAGTTTTTAATGCTACAATAAAACTGGTGATTAAAATGAAGGTCAAAGTAATCGATGAAAGTCATGAAAAAGATTTAGAAAGTAGTGTAAATGAATTTCTAAGTAGTACAAATTGTGATATAATAGATATCAAGTATCAAGTTGCTATTTCCTTATTTGGAGAAGAACAAATTTATTGTTTTTCAGCAATGATAATATATGTTAATAAAGAATGAGTGGTTAGATGAAAAAAAGTTCGTTTTTAGAAGGTACAATGATTGCAACATTATCAATCATTTTAGTTAAATTCTTAGGAATGCTTTATGTTATTCCTTTTTATGCAACTGTAGGTGTATTAGGTTCAGCACTTTATGCTTATGCTTATAATATTTACATAATTTTTTTGGATATATCATCAGCTGGACTTCCAACCGCAATTTCTAAAATAATTAATGAATATAATACTCTTGGTAAAATGGATGCTAAGATGCGTGCTTACAATATAGGTAAGAAGATAATAACTTTAGTATCTGTAGCAGTATTTATAGTTTTATTTGTTTTTGCTAAACCTATAGCAACCTTAATAATTGGAGATATTACTGGAGGAAATACTATTGAAGACGTAGCTTTTGTTATACGTTGTGTTTCATTTGCAATATTAGTAGTTCCATATATGTCAGTTACAAAAGGCTTTTTACAAGGACATAAAATTATAAATGTCTCATCTATTAGCCAAATAATTGAACAAGTTGTAAGAATATCCATAATTTTAATTGGTAGCTATTTAGGTGTTAAAGTATTTCATTTAAGTATGAGAAATACCATAGGTATAGCAGTATTTAGTGCCTTTGTAGCTGGTCTTTGTGCAATTTCTTATATTTTTGTCGTAATGAGAAAACATAAAGAAGAATTAGGATTTACTAAGGAATACAAAAAAGATAATGTAACAAATAAAGAAATAATCAAAAAAATATTTGCTTATGCAATTCCCTTTATCATAATTGATATAGCAGTATCTATTTATAATTTTATAGATATGGTTTTAATTATGCATACTTTAAATTACTTAAATTTAGATGCAACCACTATTGAATTTTCAGCAACAGCAATTTCTACTTGGTCTGCTAAAATTGGAATGATTGTAAATTCTGTTGCAATGGGAATGAGTGTTAGTTTAATTCCTACTATAGTTAGTGCTTATACTTTAAAAAAATGGAATGAAGTTAATGATAAGTTAAATCAAGCATTACAATTGATTCTTATTTCCTCTGTACCAATGGTTGTTGGAATATCCTTACTTTCAAAACCAATTTGGTCAATATTTTATGGTCATAATATCAATGGAGCAATAATACTTTCATGGCATATATTTACATCTTTATTCTTTAATATTTATGTGGTAACATCATCAACACTTCAAAGTTTAAATAAATTTAAAGCTGTTTATTTAAGTACTTTATCTGGATTTTTAACTAATGCTTTATTAGATGTTCCATTAATGTTAATATTTAATGCCTTAGGTTTAAGACCTTATTTAGGGGCAATACTTGCTACTTGTATAGGATATTCATTATCTGTATTTATTGCTTTAAAAATACTTAAGAAAAATAGTCATATTTCTTATAAATCAACTTATAAAGTACTATTTAAAATTTTATTATCTACAATAGTGATGATTGGTGCTGTTTTAATTGTAAAAAGTATTTTACCACTTAATCCAAATAGTAAATTAATGTGTATTTTATATATTTGCTTAGTAACAGTTGTGGGAGCATTTGCATATGCTTTTACCGGAGTAAAAACTGGTTTAATAAAAGATGTATTTAAAGAAGATTATTTAAATAAAATAAAGAAAAAACTTACTTTTAAAAAGTAAGCTAAACCATATACATATTAGTTGTATTTTCAAAGCTCTCGCTTGCAACACTAGAAGTAGTTTCTAGTTTAGTGATTCTGCTATCAAGGCGGTTAAGTTGACGTTCAATTTTAGAAAGTCTTGACTCTATATCAGAATAATCTGTGGTTGGTGTACTTTGCATAGAAGCTCCTGGATAACCAGGACCAGAATAAAATGATTGATTGTATTGGCCACTTTGTACTGGCATCATATTAGGTTGCATCATATTATTTGGAATATATCCTCCATAAGAATATGAAGCCTCATTAAAGAAAGAATTACGATCTTTTTTCATACTTACCATCTCCATAATAAATTATATGTAAAAAATAGAAAGTAGTGATAATAATGCGTTTAAGAAATGTTAAAAATGCACGTGAAATATTAGAAAATAGTAAATATTTTATAAAAGACTATAAAAATTATAAAGGAAATTTCAAAAAAATATTTAACAATGATAATGAAATAAGAATAGAAATAGGAATGGGTAAGGGGACATTTATAACAACATTAGCTAAAGAAAATCCTGATATAAATTTCATTGGAATTGAAAAGTATGAAAGTGTTCTTGTCAGAGGAATACAAAAAGCAAATGAAATGGATTTACCTAATTTAAGAATGATTTGTTGTGATGCTAAAGAACTTAATGAAGTTTTTGATCATGAAATAAGTACTATATATTTAAATTTCTCTGATCCTTGGCCTAAAAAAAGACATAGTGATAGAAGACTTACTTCACATATTTTCTTAAAAGTTTATGATGATATTTTTGAGTGTAAAAAAACCATTATTCAAAAGACTGATAATATTATTTTATTTGCATATTCTATTTCATCTTTAAGTACATATGGTTATACTCTTAATAAAGTATCATTAGATCTTCATAATGAAGATATAAAAAATATAAAAACTGAGTATGAAGATAAATTCTCTAGTCAAGGATATAAAATAAATTATTTAGAAGCTACAAAAGATTAAAAAGCACTTGCATAATATAAAAAATTGTGCTTAAATATAGATAACAACACGTAAGTGTTTTTATTTTGGATTTTTGTTCGTAAGGGAGATAAGAGGTTTTATGGCAAAAAAAGAAGAAAAAATTAAGAAAGTAAAAAAGACAAAAAAAACTAAAACAGAGACAAAGAAAAAAGGTTTTCTAGCTCAAGTAAAAGATGAAATGAAAAAAGTTAGTTGGCCAACATTTAAAGATGTAATGAAGTATTCAATAGCAACTTTAGTATTTTGTTTAATTGTTTGTGGATTCTTTCAATTACTTAACTTAGGATTATCATTTATAAAGGGGATGTTTGCATAATGGAAAACGAAAAATTATGGTATGTAGTAAATACATATAGTGGTCATGAAAGCAAAGTAAAAGAAAAACTAGAAGCTAAAGTTGAATCAATGGGAATGCAAGATAATATATTCCGTATAATTATTCCTGAAACTACTGAAGTTGAAGTAAAAGATGGAGTAAAAAAAGAGAAAACAAAAAAAATGTTTCCAGGATATATTCTTGTTGAAATGGTGATGAGTGATGAAGCTTGGTACGTTGTACGTAATACTCCAGGTGTAACTGGATTTATCGGTTCAAGTGGAAAAGGAGCAAAACCTACTCCATTATTACCACAAGAAATTGATCGTATTCTAGCTAATATGGGTATGAGCAGAATTAATATTGAATCTGAAATGAATGTTGGAGATATTGTTAATATTGTTGATGGACCATTCAAAGGAATGTCAGGTAAAGTTGATTCTGTAGATCTTGAAAATAATAGATTAAATGTTTTAATTGATTTATTTGGTCAAGAAACTCCAGTTGAAGTTGAATTATACCAAGTTAATAAATAATAAGCATATATATAAATTATATATGTTTTTTTTATATTCTTTTTGATATAATATTTAAAGAATAGGGTGATAAAATGGAACAAGAAAAAATTAGTATGTTAGAAAAATATGGTGAAGATTTAACTGCTAAAGTTTATATAACTGACCCTGCTATTAGTAGAGATGAAGAAATAAAACAATGTATTTTAACTTTATTAACTCCCGAAAAAAGTGCTTTATTAGTTGGTAAACCAGGTATAGGTAAAACAGCAATAGTTGAAGGACTAGCTTATAGAATTCAAAGAAAAATGGTACCTAATGCTTTACTTGACTGGAAAATAATTAAACTAAATATTGCTAGTTTAAATGGTACAGTTAATTCAGAAGGGCAAACTGAAAATAGAGTAGATTTACTTTTAAAAGAATTAGCTACAAAAGATAAATTGATTTTATTTATTGATGAAACTCATGTATTAATTACAAGAGGTGCAGAAAATGGTTTAGACCTTGCTAATATGTTAAAAGCAGGACTTGATAGAGGTACAATTAAAATGATTGGTGCAACTACTACTGAAGAATATGAGCAATATATTTTAAGAGATAGAGCATTTTTAAGACGTTTTCAAAAAATAGATGTTTTAGAAGCTGATAAACCAACTGTAGTTAAGATATTAATGGGAACATTACCAAAGTTAGAAAAACAAATTGGTGTTAAAGTAAATTATACTGATTTTGTAAAAGAAAGATTTATGACTTTTATTGTTGAAATGACTGATGAATATAAAAGAGTTTATGAAGTAGCAGCAAGATATCCTGATATAGCACTTACTATACTTGCTAATGCTATGACTTATGCCTTATTTGACAATGAAACTGAAGTAAAAACGAAACATTTTTATAAAGCAATATGTAATGCCAGAAATATTTATGAAGATGCAAAGAAAAAAGAAATAGAAAGATTTAAAGTAGAGTTTGCAGATTTAATAAGAGAAGAAAACGTTGATTTAAATGACGTTGAATAGAAAGGGTAAATAAATGGAAAAATTAAGAATAGTACAAATTGGTTGTGGAAAAATGAGTAAATATACAATGAGATATGTTTATGAAAAAGGCGCAGAAATAGTCGGGGCTTTCGATATTAATGAAAAATTAATTGGAAAAGATATTTCAGAGATAATTGAATGTGATCCTAAAAATATAAAAGTTGAAAATATAAATTTACTTGCTGAAAGATTAAAAGAAATAAAACCAGATGCTGCAATTGTTACTACAATGAGTCTAATTAAAGATGTTCATGATGTTTTAAGAACATGTGTTAAAAATGGGATTAATACAATAACTACTTGTGAAGAAGCATTCTTTGCTTCAAATTCAAATCCTAAAATATTTAGAGAACTTGATGTACTTGCTAAAGCTAATAATTGTACAATAACAGGATGTGGATATCAAGATATATTCTGGGGAAATCTTATTTC
>CADBMU010000045.1 GCA_902795845.1 uncultured Erysipelotrichaceae bacterium | reverse complement strand
TTCTTAATTATAACATAAAGTAAATTCTCATACAAACAAAAAGCCCTTAAATTTTAAGGACTATACATTAAATCTAAAATAACAAATGTCTCCGTCTTTCATTAAATAATCTTTTCCTTCTATACGAAGTTTTCCTGCCTCTTGAACTTTTTTCTCATCGCCAAGTTCTTCTAAGTCGGAAAAAGATGTAACTTCGGCTTTTATAAAACCACGCTGTATATCACTATGAATTAATCCAGCACATTCTTTGGCTGTCATTCCTTTTCTAAAAGTCCATGCTCTGCATTCATCAGGTCCAGATGTAAAGAATGTTTGTAATCCAAGTAAATTATAGGTAGCGAATATTAATTTATCAAGTCCAGAACTTGTTATTCCAAGTTCATTTAAGAATTGTTTTTTATCACTTTCTTCTAATTCTGCTAGTTCACTTTCCATTTTAGCACACATTACAATTACAGAATTATTTTCATTTGCAGCATATTCTTTTACTTTTTTTGTATATTCATTTTCTCCAAGTACTACATCGTCTTCTTTTACATTAGCTACATAAATTATTGGCTTTAATGTTATAAAATTAAATGCTCTAATTGCTTGAATTTCATCTTCAGTAAGTTCAAGACTTCTTATAGGTTGATTTTTAATTAATGCTTCTTGACATTTTTTTAATACATTAAGTTCTAATACGGTATCTTTATCTTTTGTTGTTTCAGCTTTTTTACTTATTTTATTAATTCTATTTTCAATTATTTCTAAGTCGGCTAAAATTAATTCAACATTGATAATTTCTATATCTCTAATTGGATCAGTTTTGCCTTCTACGTGAATAATATTTTCATCATCAAAGCATCTTACTACCTCAACTATAGCATCTACTTCTCTTATATGAGATAAGAATTTGTTACCTAATCCTTCTCCTTTAGATGCTCCTTTTACAAGTCCCGCTATATCTGTAAATTCAAATGTTGTAGGAACTTCATTTTTAGGCATATATAAATCACATAAAAAAGTAAGTCTTGAATCTGGTACTGTTACTACACCAACATTTGGTTCTATTGTAGCAAAAGGATAATTTGCTGCTAATATATTTTTTTTTGTTATTGCATTAAACATTGTTGATTTTCCAACATTTGGAAGTCCAACTATTCCGGCTTTTAATGCCATATCATCACATCCTCATCTCATTAAGTATAACATTAAAACTTTTATTTTACTATATTTTATTTTTGATAAGTAAATACATATATTTCATTTTTATATTTTTCATCATTCAGAATAGCTTTATCATAATAATCTGATGCAATTTCTTCAAACTTATTTGCAAGACTATAACTACTTAATAATTTATTTGTAGAATTTTTACTTTTTCTTAAAACATAATTGCAAAGATTGTGAAAAAGACTTTCCTCGTAATGATCAGTATAATTAATAATTGAAAGTTTCAAATCATAATACCAATAAAATAATTCTTCAACATCTTTGATACTATTTAAATCAATTTGTTCTAATACGGTATTTATAAATCCATTTTCTAACGCCTTTAAAGATTCAGAATTATATTCAAATAGTGCTTCTTTTTCTCTTTCAAAATATTCTTTACTAGTAGAACTTTCAAATTTAAAATCAGAATATTTAAGAATATCTAAACATTCTTTTTGAGAAGCTAAAAACTTTTCATTGGCATTTGCATATTTAGAACTTAGTGATTTTACATTCAATCTATCAAAATTGTCAGCTATTTCTTTTAAACATTTTAAATATTGATACACAAAAGAAAATGCATTTGTAATATTATTTCTATTAAAAAAATCATTAAGTTTTGTAAATTCATCATTTAAAACATTAAATAACTCTCTCATATCATAACAAAATAGAAAAAATCTATCTAAATATTGTGCTATTTCATCATCATCAAAAAAAAGTTGTTTTAATTCTTCATCTGTGTAACCGTTAATAAGTAAACAATGTGGATAAAAATTAAATTTTGTTATTTCTCTTTTATAAATATTTAATAAAATTTCATTTGCCTCGTGTAAATCCATAAATACCCCCTATATATGGATGATATTATATATAAATTTTTTAAAAATTGCAAGATTAAAACCACCTTT
>CADBMU010000044.1 GCA_902795845.1 uncultured Erysipelotrichaceae bacterium | reverse complement strand
CAATTTTCAAAATCTGTTAAATTTTAATTTTTTATAAAAAAAACTAAGTTTTTGCTTAGTTTAAATAGTTTTCATCAATTTCATCTATTACTTCATCACTAATATCATTATCATCAGCTATATCATAATCGTCATCCAATTCCTCAATACTTACTTTTATTTTAGTATCTCCAATAACTTCAACTGCTAATTCCTTTTCAACAACTACCTTAACAATATTATTATCTATTTTAACATCACTAACAGTAGGTTGTTTTAAGCTTCTAACTATTATTTCGTTAGAACTTGAAAGACCAGTATTATCTTTCAAATTAACATTTATATTATCGTTATAAGCATATCTTTTAGTACTAACAGCAGTTTTTGTATCATTGTCATAAGAATACCAAACATTTATGTCATATTCTCCATTTACTCCAACTCTACCGTTATTATTAACTCCACTAAAAGTATGATTTATAACCCAACATCCAAGTACTGTATTAGGAACTTCTTCTGTTTCGACTGAAAAAGAATCAACACTATTTTTTTTTGCTTTACCAACTACAGCTTTGGTAACAATCTCTTTGAAATTAGACATTATCTCATCTCCTACTACAATTTATGCTTAATACGTTATAAAAGTACATAATTTTATAAAAGTTAATTTATTTTAATATCATTTTATGATATATTTTTATCAGGAGATGATGTTATGGATTGTATTTTTTGTAAAATAATAAATGGTGAAATGCCTAGTAAAAAAATATATGAAGATGAATTAGTTTATGCTTTTATGGATATTGAACCTACTGTAGATGGACACGTTTTATTAATTCCTAAAAAACATTATACTGATTTTATGGAACTTGATGATGATATAATAATTCATATGAATAAAGTTAGAAAAGAATTAACTAAAATGTTAATGGAAAAATTAAATGTTAAAGCATTATCAATTTCATTTAATTATGGCGATAGCCAAGTAGTAAAACACTTTCATATGCACTTACTACCTAATTTATTAATATCTGATGGTGCTAAAAATACCGTTGATGAAGTCTATCAAATAATAAAAAAATAGATAATTATATTGTTATATTATCTATTTTTTTTATTTCCTGAGAATATTTCAATTGTAGAGGCGGGCATATCTTCACCATTTCTTTGTAACAAGTCACGAGCTACTCCTCTAGTATAATAAACTGCTCCTTCAAAGTCTATATTATGATCCATAAAATCATATTTTTTTACGGTTCTATCCCAAATTTCCTTATGTTTATCAACAAATTCTTTATTTAAAATTAGAGTTGTTGCATCTTTAGATTCTATTTTATGCCTTAGTTTAAGCATTTTACCAAAATATTCACTTAATTTATCAGCATCATATTTACCCCCATGTAGCTCGTAAATATCATAGAAATCTTTAACTCTTGTATTCAAAACATCTTGTTTATTACTTTCAAGAATTATGCATATTTTTTCTGCTAAATATTCTTCATATGATGGAACAAATACTTCAAAAGGTTTGTCATTTTCAAATATTGCTGGATATATAAGACGTTTTTTTTCTAAAAGTCTATTATAATTATCTTGAAAATCAATATTTAAATTTTGTTTAATACCTAAATAATTTGCCATTAATGATATTTTATAAATCCCTGTCTTAGTTCTATTAAAACCTTTCATAAATTCAAAAAATAAATTATTACTTTCTTGAATTGCTAATGAGATATATGGCATTGCTTCATTATAATTATTTATTGAAGCAAGATCAATATCAGTTATAGCTCTTACTAATGATCCAATGTAAACAATTTGGGCAGAACTTCCTTTTAATATTATTTCACCATCATTATACTCACTAATTCTTTCTAATAATTTTCTAGCAAAATATGTTCTGTAAATATTTGTACTACTTATATTTAAACGATTCATTTCTTTTCTTAAAAATGCTTTTAACTTTTCTGAATTATTCAACTCCATTAGATATCCCCCTTTAATTAATTGGCTATTTTATCACTTTTTATTTTAATTGTCAAACAAGTGTAAAAAAGAGAACTTATCGTTCTCTAATAGCTTTTAAAAATTCTTGAAAATTTAAAAAGTCAGTTGAAGCACATCTTCCTTTATTTTCATCATAAATATTAAAAGAATAATATTCCATAGAATCTAAAAAATTAATATTATTTTTTATAACTTCTTTTTGTAAGTCTGATAATTCACTAGGTAAAAATGCAAAATATACATTAGTTGGTTCAAGAAAATTACAACCTAAATTAGTTAATAAAATATTACCATTCTTTGCAAGTACATTAAATATTTTAGCACTTTCATTAGGACTTTGTACTGATTTTAACAAGTCACTATCTATTTGGCTTTTTAATTTTTCATTATTTTCTATTTCATTTTCAATATAATTAATATGATAATCTACTCCCTTTTGTTTTTTTAACTCCAAGATATTACCATCTTTATATATTATAACAATTGCATCATTTTCTAAATCCATTATAAACCTTTATTTTCTATTTCTTTTTTAATTAAATCTATAAATTCTTCTTTTTTCACAGTAGTTGTTTCTTCACTACCATATTTACGATAACTTATTTCTTGATTGTCTACTTCCTTTTGACCTAAAACAAGAGTATATGGGATTTTACGCATTACTGATTCACGCATTTTATATCCAACTTTTTCATCACGAGCATCAAGTTCTACTCTTAATTTATTATTTTTTAGTAAATCAAATACTTCATTTGCATAATCAAGATGATATTTATTATTAACAGGTAGGATATTTATTTGAACTGGTGCTAGCCAAGTAGGTAATGCGCCTTTAGTTTCTTCTAAAATAAATGCTGTAAATCTATCAAATGTACCAAATATAGCTCTATGAAGTACTATTGGTATTTGTTTTTCACCATTATTATCTATATAAGAAAGTTCAAATCTTCTAGGAAGTAAGAAGTCTAGTTGACAAGTAGATAAAGTAACTTCTGGTCCAACAGCAGGTTTTACTTCAACGTCTAATTTTGGACCATAGAATGCTGCTTCGCCAATTGCTTCGTAATAATCAACATTTAATTCATTCAAAACTTCTCTTAATTTAGATTCTGCTTCATCCCACATTTTATCATCATCAAAATATTTTTCTTTATCATTTTTATCTCTTAATGATAATCTAAAACTATAATTTTTTATTCCAAAATCATGATAAACATCTAAAATTAATGCAACTACTTTTTTAAATTCTTCACCTATTTGATCAGGTCTTACAAATAAATGAGCATCATTTTGACACATACATCTAACTCTTTCAAGACCTTTAACTGCTCCACTTGCTTCATATCTAAAATCTGTTGCAAATTCTCCTATTCTTATAGGAAGTTCACGATAAGAATGAATTTTATTAGCATAAACTAGCATATGATGAGGACAATTCATTGGACGAAGAACAAATTGTTCATCATCAACTTGCATCATTGGAAACATATTTTCTTTATAATGATCCCAGTGACCACTAGTTTTATATAGATCAACAGTACCAACACATGGTGTATAAACGTGTTGATATCCTAAATTTTGTTCTTTTTCATAAATATAATTTTCTAAATTTTTTCTTATAATAGCACCATTAGGTAACCACAAAGGCATTCCCTTACCAACTAAATCATGATTCATAAAAATATCTAAATCTTTACCAATTTTACGATGATCTCTAGCTTTTGCATCTTCTAATTCTTGTAAGTGTTTTTCTAAATCTTCTTCGTTATCAAAGCAAATACCATAGATTCTTTGTAACATTTTATTTTTAGAATCACCTTTCCAATAAGCGCCACTAAACTTTAAAAGTTTAAAATGTTTTAATTCTTTAACTGATTCAACATGAGGTCCACGACAAAGATCAGTAAAATCACCTTGAGTATAACATGATATTACATTTTCATTTTCATCCATTCTTTCAATTAAATCTATTTTATATGGATCATCTTTAAACATTTCTAATGCTTCTTTTTTGCTTATCTCATGTCTTACTATTCTTTTACCATCTTTAGCAAGTTTTTTCATCTCTTTAGAAATAGCTTCAATATCAGCATCAGTTAATACTTTATCTCCTAAATCAATATCATAATAAAATCCTTCTTCTATAACAGGTCCAACCCAAAATTTAGCATCAGGATATAAATGTTTTACAGCTTGTGCCATTAAGTGAGCACAACTATGATTTAATCTACTTAATCTTTCATTTTCTTTTATATTTATCATATAATCACTTTCCTTCTAATAATTATCTTTTTTTCTTTTTAAGCTACGTCCACCACGAGATATAAAAGAGTTATCTCTATTATGCTTTTCTGTGCATTCATATAATTCACAATATTTATATTCATCTAAATTCATTAATTTTCCGTAATCATCTTCAATCATTCCTTGAGCCTTCAAAGTAACATTTCTTTGATTTCTTAATTCTTTTTCTGAAGCATTATGTGTTAAATATGTCATTAATTCTTTTATATCAAAATATAATGGATTACTGTAAGGTATTACCTTTTTATAATCATCAACAACATAAACTATTTTACCAAGTAATATATCTTCGGTTTGAATTTGATCAAAAGATAATGGATGTGGAATAAAAATATTTTCTGGAAATATTTCATATCTTTTTAAAACTTTTCGTAACATAGCTTCATGAGATAATCTTGTTCTTTTCCTTTTACTACAAACTAAACCACATAATTCCATATATCTATATATAGATATTGTTTCATTATTATTTGTATAATATTTTTTCTTCATTTATAAAACCTCCTAAAAAAATGAAAAAAGAATGGTATCAAGGAGTGCTAAGCACGGTACCATCCTTTATTTAACTTTATAATTATAACGGTATTACCGGAAATCTCTTTCGAGTTCAATTCATAGGTAGTATTTATTAATAAATATTATTAGTTTTCACCAACCACTAACTCTCTTTAAATACTTTGTTAATAAACATGTCCTAATCAAAATATTTATAATTTTATTTTACTACAAAAAAGTCAAAAGTCAATTATTATATTTTTTTATAAATCTTTCTAATCTTACCTTTACTTTTTTCAAGTTCTACAGGATCAACATAATTATTAGCACGATTTATTATAAAACTTAATTTAGTATAAAGTTCTTTGTAAACTCGTTTTAATTTTTCTAATCTTCTTGGATCATTAAATTTTCTTTCATTAAAATATAAATCATTTAACATTCTTTCTGTTTCAATTCCTTGAAAAGAAAATGGTGTTAATAAATTTAATGAATATTTTGCATTTGGTATTGGATAAGTAGAATAATGATTTTTATCTATTTGAGAACTTAATATATGTTTTATCTCGTGAGAATCAATCTTTTCCAATTTAAATATTTCATTAGATAAATCAAATATTCTTTGCTCTGCTTCATTAAAATCTGGAGTTATTTTTCCATAATATAAATAAGGTAATTTTTCTTTTTCTATAAATTTTACAAATTCTTTCATTAATAATGCTTCAAAATTAGAATTAATATTATATAAATCGTATTTTAAAATTTCCATAGAATTTTTAGATGCTACTATATTATGAATTTTCTTTAACATTTCTATTTTTTCATTAGTATGATTTCCAACAATAACTTCATCTACATGTACATAATCTTTATATAATTTAAATCCTAGAATATTACCTGTATTACTAAATTCTATCTGATAAGCAAAAACTGGGTAATTATTATCTGCTCTAAACCTTAAATAATTATTTGTAAAACTATCAGGTTTATCACCTATTAATTCTTGATTATAAAGATATTTTCCTAATCTTGATTTAGGTAAAATATAATTTGCATAATCTATAGCATACATTGTAACTACATAAGAATTATTTTTATCTTCTAATGAATATGCTGCACTGCCATAAACAAAAACGTTTGTTGCTTCTTTTTTATTTGAATAATTTTTTACATTTTGAACAACAGAATTTGCTTCGCATATAAGATCATCATCTGATAATTTAGTATAATCATGGTACATTGAATATGATAAATTTCCATATATTTGATAAATACTATTATTTCTCATATCATTTAAATCATCTTCAACAGCTTTTTTGCGCTTTTCTTTTGTTAAAGATTTTTTTACTTTTATTTGAAATTCTTTAATTTTATCATTTAATAATTCTGCTTCTTTACGAGAAATTTTAAAAGCTTTACTTTGGAAAAATAACATATAAACTTCTTTTAAATAATTAACATTAACATAATCACCATTTTTATCTTTAAGCATTTTATCAAAATTATTAAAATATTCTTCTAAAATATAAAATATTATATGTTTACCTTCATACCTCACGTTAGTAACATATTCTCTTCTTTTTAACAGTTCTTTGATATAAATATAATTTTTATCATCTTTTAAGAAATACATAACCATTGCAAAATATGGATTCATTCTTTCTCTGTTATTACTTTCTTTATAAATATCATTTAAATCTTTAAATGATTTATATATTTTTTTAAAATATATTCTTTCATCACTATTTTTCTCTGACTCTGTAATTCTAATTTTTAAACAATTTAAAAGAATAAATAATTCATTTTTATAATCGTTTTTATAAGACATATATTCTACTAGTTCTTCAGTTAAATAATCACATAGTATATTAATTTTATCAATGTTATCATTTACATTATCACTTGCTAATAAGCCAGCTAAACACATAATTAAATCTAAAATACTATAATCATCATAATCAATATCTTCATCAATATTTTTTAATATACTTTGTTGCTCATGAGATAAAGATATATCTATTTTTTTAAAACATACTTTTTTATTATTTTGATTTTTTATATTTTTTAATTTTTCTTTTACATAAGAAATTTCTTTTTTTAACAAGTCTATAATTTTAGCATTATCAGTGTTAAATAATCTATTTTTACAAACTTCATAATTTTTATTTTCTTTTAAATTTTCTAAAATATATTTTAAATAATCTATTTTATCATTCGAATCAATTAACTTTTTAAACATCTCTAATTTTTTAGCTGAACTAATATTTTCGTTATTAAATTTTAATTCTTCCAACAATGTAATATTTTTATTTGAAAATTTCTTCATCTCTAAAGCAAGTTGTTCCTTTTTCGTTATCTCATCTATTTTTTGTAATATATCTTTTATTATTTTCTTTACTTCTTTTATTGTTAAATTAAAATTATTATAATCTTCAGTATTTAAAGAAAATGCCATCTTTTTAGCTAGATTAAGCTTCTTTAAAAGAATATAACAATCATGCTTATATTTATTTAACTTTGAAATATTATTTTCTTTTTTTAGATTCGCTTTTGTCATTTTTATTTTTTCAAACAAAATTTCTATTTCTTTAACTAATTTAATATAATATAAATCTTTCATAAAAATCCCCTAATGTAAGAAAAAAAGGAAAACGATTTTAAAATATATCATTTTCCTTTTTTCACACTCCTTTAACTTAATTTTTCTTTAACTTTTTTACTTACTAAACTCATATCTGCTTTTGTTGCAATCAAAGCATTTAATTCTTTCATAACATTTCCCATATCTTTTATACTAGTTGGGTTTAATTTAGTAAATACATCATTAATTACTTTATCTATTTCTTCCTCACTTAATTCTTCTGGAAGATATTTTGTAAGAATATCTATTTCTTTAGTTAATCCTTCAACAAGATCTTCTCTATTATATTCTTGATATTCTTTTAAAGAGTCTTTTCTAACTTTAACTTGTTTTTTTATAACCGCTATGATTTCATTTTCATCTAAATCATGATTTTTAGCAATTTTTTCATTTTGTAATGCACTTTTTAACATTCTAAGTACATTAAGTTCAAATTTATTACCAGATTTCATAGCTTCTTTCATGTCATTATTAATTGTTTCTATATTCATTATTTTCTCCTATTAATAACTTCTATGTTTATGAGCATTTTTCTTAGCTTCTTTTAAAGCTTCTCTTCTTTTAACTCCTGGTTTTTGATGGTATTTTCTTTTTTTAAGTTCTGAAGGGACACCACTTCTTGCTACTTTAGCTTTAAACTTTTTTAAAGCACCGTCAATGTTTCCATTACTAACAACAACTTTTGTCAATTTATTTCCCTCCCTTCATTACTACAACCAATTATAACACCAGTTTTTTTCCAAATCAAGAAATAATCTATTTTTATGAGTATTTTTAGAATAAAGAAAGTAATTTTTACAAAAGAATTTGATAGATTTTATATATAATATGTTATTATTAATTTATGTGAGAAGCAAAAAGTCTTTTGGAACTTGATACTTGCCACATATTTGTTGTCAAGCACCTTTGTTCAGGTTTTAAGAATAAAGATGCTTTTTTTATTACTTATAAATATTAACTAATATTTTTACAAATAAAGCTATTATTATAAATAACTGAATAAATATAATTATGAATAATCTTGAGATTATATAATCATTTTTGTTCATACTACCACCCTTTACTTCTATTTT
>CADBMU010000043.1 GCA_902795845.1 uncultured Erysipelotrichaceae bacterium | reverse complement strand
TTTTACAAATAAAGCTATTATTATAAATAACTGAATAAATATAATTATGAATAATCTTGAGATTATATAATCATTTTTGTTCATATAAACTACCCTCTTTCATAGTTTTAACAAAACCCCCTGAATTTTAGTCCCTAAGTAAGGTAGCAAGCATCTTCTTTTTGCTTCTCAGGTTGCTATTATATAGTAATTTTTTTATATTTCAAGGCTTCCGACAAATAGTGACAAATGTTTTAATAAAGCATAAAAAAAGAACTTTAAAAAGTTCTAGATATATTATTTTTTTACTAATACTTTATCATTAAGTTCTAAATTTTCATAAGCTTTTATTGCCGCTTCATGTGGCATATTAATACATCCGTGAGATCCATTTGTCAAGTATGTATCTCCACCAAATTCATCAATGCTTCGCCATCCATGTTTTCTTCCATCTGAATTAGTATGATACTCTGCATCATGAAGTCCTTCTCCACCATTATATTTAAGCATAACATCTACATATGAACGATAATTAGGACCAACTAAATATCTGTTTGTAGTTATATTATATATTTTAAATAATCCTTCATCGCTTGGAGAAGATGGTCTTCCAGTAACTACTGGTGTTTCTAAAATAAGTTCGTTATTTTCATACATTTTTAAACATTGATCTGATATATCAACTACTACATATGTACCAGTTAATTCCTTGGCATCACTTTTTTTTACATAACCAACATTATCAGCAGTTACAATCAAGTAATATTCATCATTCTCATAATAAACTTCACCAAATTCTAATTTTGGAACATCTATAATTTCATCTGAATTACTGTTTGTATATTCTTTTGGTAAAAACATAGAAGTATCTTTTGTAATATAAATACATTTATCAGGTTTTTTATTAGAATTTACTGTAATTTCATTTGTTTCTTTTAAATATTTACTATTAATATACCCTACTTTATCATTATATTTTACTTTATACCAGCCATTATTCATTAAAGTAATTTTTTCTAATTTTTCACCCTTTTTTAAAACTCCAATTATTTTACTATTAGCAGAATTTTTTTGCCTTATATTTACATCAATTAATGCAGTAACCATATTAATACTAGTTATATCTAAGCCATCTACTGTTTCAAACTCTGAAACAGTTGGTTTTGCATCAACTTTCAAACTAAAAGCATTAATTCCACTTACTAATGCTAAAATCATTAATTTTTGTTTCAATAATTGTTTCTTTTTCTCATTATTTTTCATATATATCCTCTTTTTCACATGGAATTATATCATATATTATTTAATAATTTTTGTCAATTTTTTTGATTAATTACATAAAAAAATCTCTTATGAAAAAGAGATTTTTAGAATATATTAATAATTACAACCAAACTCCATATGTTATAGCTGCCATAGCAAGTATTAATCCTGCTACCCAAAATAATTTTACAATATCGTTTTCATCCCATCCTAATTGCTCAAAATGATGATGAAGTGGTGCCATTTTAAATACTTTTTTATTAAATTTACGGATTGCTATTATTTGAATTCCACTTGATAATGTTTCAACAACAAACACACCACCAATTAATGCAAGTGATAATTCATGTCTTGTTATAATTGCTATTGTTGCAAGAGCTCCACCTAAAGCAAGTGAGCCAAGATCTCCCATAAATACTTTGGCTGGATGAGTATTATAAAGTAAAAATCCCATTAAACTTCCAACTAAAATAAAGCAAAATATAGCTATTTCTTGATATCCTTCTAGCCACGTTGTATTCCATGCAATTATTCCATAAGCTAAAAATGCTATAACACTAAGACCTCCGGCAAGTCCATCAAGTCCATCTGTGATATTAACAGCATTTGATGTACCAACAAGTAAAAATAAAATAAATAGTCCAAATACCCAACCAAGTTTCAAATTTATACCTAGTGAACTAATTTCTAATACTGATTTACCACCATTACTCATAAATATATAGAAAAATACGATAGCAATAACCATTTGAGCAACAAATTTTGTAGAAATTGGAATACCAACATTATTTTTACATTTTATTTTTAAAAAGTCATCTACAAATCCTAAAAAAGCATAAGCAATAAAAACAAATAATAAGATAATTAAATTTGAATTCATTGTAATACTTCCACGTAGCCATAAAAGTAATACAGATATGATTGTTGGAACTATAAAAATTAATCCACCCATTGTTGGAGTTCCATTTTTTTTCAAATGACGTTCACCAACAGTGTGACTAACATTTTGACCTAAATGAAATTTTCTAAGTAATGGAATTAAAAACCATCCGAATCCAATAGCAAAGACGAAACCTAGCATCATTGCCATTGCTGTTTTTGCAAGTAGTAACATTATAACACTTCCCTTACTAATAAATTATACGATATAAATTTTAATATAATCGTTTTTTCACATCTTTTTACAAATTATTTACATTATATTTTTCTAAAAAATTTAAACTTTTTTAAAATTATTGTTATTATTATACCTAAAACGATTAAAAATAATAATGAATAAATAACAGTTTTATTTCCAGTCGGAGGATTTTCTATTTCCTTTTTTTCTACCACTTTATCTTCTTCTAAATTAGATTCTTCATCTACTCTTTCAATTTTATCCTCTACTTTTTTATTATTTTCTTCTTGTTTTTCTTCTGACTTTAGAATATTAACCGTAGTTTTTGCTTCTTCTGTTTTTCCTTCTATTAAAACATCTGAATAATCAGCATTATATATTTTTATATTATCTTTTAAACTAGTATTTTTTAAAACATTTTTAGCTTTTAACGTAAATTTTGCTATTGATGTAGTTGTCAATTTTTTTTCTTGATTATCTATATTATTATTATTGGTTAAATAATATTTAGAATCTTTAATATTTTTTGACCAGGAATTGATTCCTTCAAAATCATTAATTTCAAAATTTTCATTATTTATTTCAAAATTCAATTTTTTAACATCATAAATATATTTTAAATCCAAAGTGCAATTAACTTTTTCTCCAATTTTAATATTATCAGAATTACATTTAACTTCTAATTGTGGATTTTCGTATAAAATAGGATACAATTCTGCTTGAAATAATTTATAAAAAGTTATATTTTCAGCTTTTTTAACATACCAAATTACATCTTTATCTTTATATTTAGGCATTGTTAATGTTTTTTCATCAGATGAACTTCGAATATGTAAATTATCATAGAAATATTCATATGGCCTTTTTGATTCATCTTGTATAGAATAGAAAAAAAGACTATACTCATAGAAATATTGACTATCATTATTTTCATCTGGTCCAGCTAACAATTTAGTTATAACATCTCCACTTCGATAATATTCTCCATTACTTAATGATATTTTATTATAATTTTCAGCCATTATATTTATTTTATTATCATTAAAATATAATATTACTGTTATTAATACAATTAATATTTTAACTATTCTTTTCTTATATTTCATTAATACCACAGCCAGTCCTTATTATAATATTAGTCTAATATTACTTTTTTTTCTACATTTAAATGTCTTTTTTAAAAAAATTAACATTTCATTTACATAAAAAATATTAAATAGTATTATTGTAGGAATTATTGCTCGATAAACAAAATAATAATGTTTATTAGTATGCGAAGATAACAATATAAATCTTATAATTGGAATTATTGAAATAACTATTAGTGGTAACACTTTATTTTTTTCTTCTATATTAAACATAAATTTATACAAGGTAATTAGAATTACTAAAATACATAATGTTAGTGAATATTTAAGCTTATTTAACGGAAAAATACAATTTATAATTTTTATAAAATTAACTACAATAATTAGTAAAAAATTTTTATTTTCATCAATAACTCTAATCTTTGCTTTATCATATATTATTTTTGAAAATCCGCTTCCAAAATATATACAATCAATTAACCATTTTACGCCAAACATCAAACTGTACCCCATAAGCCATAAAATACAATATTTTAAAACTTCTTTAATACTTATTTCTTTTTGTTTTTTTAACTTGAGATAACTATATATTAATAAAGGTATTGTAAGTGACACTGTTTCACAAGTTAAAAAATCAAAAAAACAAGTTATCATTCCTAATACCAAAAATAGTATGTCAAAATTTTTAATGTTATTTTCTAACATTTTTAATATTATTAATGTACCAATCATCGCTATTAAAAATACAAATATATACTCAAAGCAAAATGGTACAATAAAAAGATTTATCGCTATAGTTGAAAGAAAAAATGATATGAATAATACCTTATCTGTTCTTAATAGTTTTATAAATAAAATTATTAAAATAAGAAAAAACAAGAATATAAATATGTAATATATTTTTTGAATGTTGGTAAACAGCAAAAGACTTCTTAAAAAAATCGTTTGACCATGCCAGTATCTACTATAACTTTCAATTTTATGATTATCTTGTAACATTTTAGAATAATCTCTAAATCCATAGTCTATTTCAGGATAGTAATTCATTTTTATTAATGATTTAACAGGGTAATCTTCATCAATCAAATAAGACATACTTACACTTTTAATATCTGCTGCATAATCTATTTTATAATAATCTTTTTCCAATTTATTATTATTTAAATAACCTATTTTTAAATTTTTATAATAATAATCAAAAGATTTTAATGTATTATTATATATTTTTCTTTGTGGAATTAAACAATTAACAAATAGTATCCCTAACAGTATTATCAAAGTTAAGATAAAAACTATAGAATATCTGAAAAATATGGAATTTTCAAACTTCAATTTATTAATAAGTTTTAAATGTCTAAACCCATCCTTAAAAGTTTTTAAGTGTGATTTTTTGTCTCTTTTATCTTTATAATAGTTTGTAGGTAAGTTTTTTACTTTTAATTTTGCCAGTTTTGCTTTAATAATCATTTCGGAAGCAAATTCCATTCCTTGAGTTTTTAAATTCAATTTTAAAATTTCATTTTTTTTTAAAGCTCTTAACCCACAATGATAATCTCCTACATTATTTCTAAAAAGTATATTACTATAAATAGATAATATTTTTGAACCTATAAAGTGACTTAACGGCATAGCATTTTTTTCTAATACTCCCCTAAATCTATTACCTATAACAACATCATAACCTTCTTCTAAATACTTAATAAATTTTGGAATATCTTCTTCATCATAACTTAAATCGCAATCTAACATAACAATATATTTTCCAAAAGCTTTATTAATACCGTTTCTTAACGTATTACCGTACCCTCTATTATTTTCAATACAATATCTTATTTTATTCTTTTTGGCAATCATCAAAGACTTATCATCACTATTATTATCGCAAAGAAGAAGTTCATACTTATATTTTGTTTTATTCATTACTTTTTTTATTTTTTTTATACATTCTTCTAAAGTTTTTTCTTCATTTAAACAAGGAAGTAATATCGTTACATCTTTCATAGCAATTCACCTATATTCATTATAACAAAATTTTATTTAGAAAGCATTAAAACTACTGTACTACCTTCTTTAACAAAATAATTAGCTTGAGGAGATTGATAAATTACTGTTTCACCAGTTCCAGAATATTCAATATTAAAACCTTTAAGAGTTTTTTTTGCTTCTTCTTTAGTCATACCAACTACATTAGGTAAAAGAACATATTTTGTATCTAACCATGTATATTCAGTTCTTATCATTCCATCATTTGAAGGTTTTATTCCTAAAATATTAATAGCAGATTTTAAAACATTTTTAGCTATTGGAGCTGAAACTGTACCTCCATATTGTGTAATTCCTTTTGGATTATCTATTGCAACGTATACTATTATTTCTGGATCATCAGCTGGAGTAAATCCGATAAAAGATAAAATATAATTACCTACCATATATTTTCCTTCGTTTACTTTTTGAGCAGTACCTGTCTTACCACCAACACGATAATTTTCAATATAAGCATTTTTCCCCGTACCATTTGCTACTACACTTTCAAGTGCATATCTTACAAGTTCACTTGATTCTTTAGATATTACTTGTCTTACTTTTGTAGGTTCATTTTTCTTTATAATATTATTAGTTTCTGGCTCTAACATAGAAGATACTATATATGGTTTGTAAAGGGTTCCGCCATTAATTGATGATGATACAGCTGTTACTTGTTGTATAGGGGTTACACTTATTCCTTGTCCAAAAGAAGTTGTTGCTAGTTCAACAGGTCCCATTTTATCAATATTAAATAATATTCCTGATGATTCACCGTTTAAATCTACTCCCGTTTTTTTACCATAACCAAAATTAGTAATATATTCCATCAATTTTTCTTTTCCTAATTTTTGTCCTAATGTTACAAAGCCAGGGTTACAAGAATTTTCAACCACTTGTAAATAAGTTTCTTGACCATGTCCTCCAGCTTTCCAACATTTTATTCTTGCTCCATCAACGTTAATTGATCCACCATCATAATATTGATCTTCAAATAAATTAACTACTTTTTCATTAACAGCAGCAGATAATGTTGCTATTTTAAAAGTCGAACCGGGTTCATAAGTCATCCATATTGGTAGATTTCTATTAATAGTTTCAGTTGAATAATTTTTATAGTTATTTGAATCAAAATTAGGACGTGATGACATAGCAAGTATTTCTCCAGTTTTTGGATTCATAGCCATTATTATAGCATGTTCAGGACTATACATATCCATTACATTATCAAGTTCTCTTTCTACAGCTAATTGTAAATCTAAATCTATTGTTAATTCAATATTAATACCACTGGTAGGTGCTTCATACACTTCTGACAATTCTAATCTATTTCCTTTTCCATCAGAAAAATATTTAATAGCACCATTACTACCAGTAAGATATGAATCATAATAAAGTTCTAATCCTGATAAACCTTGGTTATCTATTCCTACATAACCAAGAACATGTGATAAAACACTTCCATAAGGATAATATCTCTTACTTTCTTTTACTAAATAAACACCATCTATATTTAAATCATTTATCTTTTGTGCTGTATCATAGTCTAGTTGTCTTCCTTCAGGATGTACTCTTTCTATAGAAGTTTTTTTTGAAACATGTTTTAACATATCATTATAATCACTATTTAAAATAGTAGATAATTTTTTAGCTGCATCTTCTTTATCTTTTATTTGATTAGGAATTACTACAAGAGATGTAGTAGTAATATTTGTTGCTAACTTTTTCCCATTACGATCAAGTATTTCGCCACGATCAGCAGTAATCGGAAGTTCTCTACTCCATAATGATTCTGCTAAATTACTTAGTTTATCATAAGAAATAACCTGAATATAAAATACTTTAAATATAATTACTAATAAGACCAATAATACAACTAAAAATACAAATCTCATTCTTGTATGAATTAAATTATGAAACATTAGAATTTCTCCTTCTTATTAATTTTATTTTTATAAATTTTAAATATGAAGAAATCTAGTTTTTTGTACCAAAATTATCTGTAAACAATAAAAAAACTAAATGGTTTTTTCATTTAGTTTAATATTCAAAATCATAAATAATTTTATCAGCAGAAAAATCTGAATTGTTCATCAATATATGTAACTTATTATTTGATGCATAATAATATGTATTTTTATCTAAATTACCTTTTTTAAAATCTTCTTTAAAACCATTATACAAATATTCTTTTTCTAGATAAATTATAACATGAAAATCAAATTTTTATTATGCTTTACAATAGTATTAATAATTAAAATATTAAAGCCTTATCATTTAAGCAAAATGCTAACAATTAAATTCTCTAATATTCCTAAATTCAATTCTTTAATTAATTTTAAAGTTTTATTAGATATTTTTTTTAATAATTCTAATAACTTATTTTTTTCTTTAGTATTGATAGCTTCTTTTATTATAGTATAATCTTCATCACTTCTATTTATATGTTTTAATAAAATTTCAAGTTCATTATAAACATTATTATTTATAACATTAGCATTATTATCACCAAAAGAAATAATTCCATTATTAATCATTATTTACCTCAATTTTATTTTTATTCTTATTACCCTTGGATATAATTCCATTATTTATTACATCATGACTATCAAAATTAATTGTATAATTTACTTTTTTTGAATTCATAGCATCTACTATCGCATCATGAACATTATGAATAAAATCATTATTATCTGATTTAAGTATAACGCAAAGCCCTCTTGAAGTTTCTATTCTAAGGCCATAATAAATTTCTTTATGCTTTTTTATATTATATACAAATAAAATAATAATTGTACATATATAGATATCTCCTAAAATCATTAATTTTTTCCAAATAGAACAAATAATTAGCATAAATACAAATCCCACAAATCAATTTTTTAAACCAGCAAATATTGAATGTCTTTTAAAATCAAAAAATTCTAAGTTATCAATATTAGGTATGTTGATAGTAGTTCCAGATAAATGTAATATTTGATTATTGATTGTAAAAACTCCGCTATCATAAGTATAACTTTTCTTATCCATATAACCACTCACTTCTTAATTTTATTTTATCTTTATATTTTCTAAATTTCAATATCTATTTTTATATCATGTAATAAATAATCAATATTAAATTTTAAAAAGTCTAAAATAAGTTCTTTAGTTTCTTTATCAATGTTTCTAATATTTTTTATAACTCTTATAGCAGTTTTGATATTTTTTAAATCATTTAAATTATAAACACCACTGTTTTCTAATGCATTAAAAACAGTAGTTATCATTTTTTCTCTTTTTTTATCATCATTTTTATCTAACCAAGCTAGAACACTTTTATCAATCTTTTTACTTAGATCACTAAGATCTGCCAAAACTAATTCTGTATTATTTATTTGCCATGTCATAATTGAATGGGCCATTAAATCTTTTCTTGTAGATTTTATTACTTTGTAATTACTTGTATGTCTAAGTAGAAGCCCTACTACTGAATAATTTGGAATTATATGAATATATTTTTCTTCAATGCTTTTATATTCTTTAGATTCAATTTCCTTTTTTCTAAGTCCTGGACCATCATTACTATAAATTTTTATTATTTTTTTCTTAATACTTTTCTTAGCATACATTGATGCTACTAAAGCAAGATTTCCTCCTTTAGAATGGCCCCCTATTACAATATTTTTATCAAAAAATCCAATTGTTTTATTTAAATAATCTATCGCATATTTTTGAGATTCAATAGGAAATTTATATGCTAGTTCAAAATCTTCTTTCCAACCACTTAGTAAATGATCTGTTCCCTCATAAGACACATAAATAAATTTTTTATTAACTTTAAAAGTCATGGCACTAAATTGCTTATCTTTATCACCTATATATTTATAAGCATAAATTAGGACATCCTTATATCTGTTCGTTAAATATGCTTCTTTCAAAATTTTAAAAGCATCTTTTTGAGCAATACCAAGTTTTTCTACTTCCTTATATTTATATTTTAAGAAAAATATTTCTCCTGCTTTACTTATACTTATTTTTTCTTTATTTTCACTAACAATTCCATAAAAATCTAAATAAGATAAACTTGAAAATACTAAATTATCTACTTCATTAAAAGCCATTTCATAAAAAGTTTTATTACCATAATCTTTTATATATTTTAATATATTTGCCATAATACCTCCATATTTTTAAAAAATGACAAGCAAGTTGTCATTTAAAAGAACCTTATTATATCTTTTATTGTTATATAAACCATTAATATCATAAGTAAGATAAAACCTACTGTATGAAATTTATTTTCTAATTCAGCATTAACTGGTGATCCTTTTATTTTTTCTATTATCATAAATAATACTCTACCACCATCAAATGCTGGGAATGGTAAAATATTTAAGAAACCAACATTAATACTTAAGAAGGCAAGGATATATAACATGTAACTAATTCCATATCCGATACCTTGGTTTACAACTTCATACATTCCTACTGGGCCAGATAAAGCACTAAGTGAAAGTTTTCCAGTAAATAATCCTTTTAAAGTTAAAGCCATAGTATCAACAACACTACCAAATTTAACAAAAGCATATTTTAAAGAAGCTATAAAGCCTTTTTCTTCTTCTGTACTAACTCTAAATCCAAAGGATTTTGTTTCTTCGCCTTTATCAGTTTTAGTAATTTTTGGTTTAACATAGAATAATTCTTTAGTTCCATCTTCATGTTTTACATCAAATTTATAAACATTATCTTTAGTTTTAAAATAAAGTAATATTTGTGTTTTTTCCCAATTAGTTACTTTTTTATCATTAACAGCTACTATTTCATCGCCTGCAACTATTCCTGCACTTTCCATTGCAGAATCTTTAACTACTTCTGCAACACGAGGAACATTATAACTAGATCCCCATATTAAAGCACTTATAAATAATACTACTATTGCAAGGATAAAGTTATTAACTACACCTGCAACTAGTATTATAAGTCTTTGTAACCAAGGTTTATTACACATTAATTTTTCTTTTTTTATCTTATTATCATCTTCATAAACTTCTCCAGCCATAGCCACAAATCCACCAATTGGAAAAGCTCTTAAGTTATAATCAATTTTATCTTTTCCTTTATGAGTAAAAATGACTGGCCCCATTCCAATAGAAAATTCATAAATATGAACACCAAATTTTTTAGCCCAGATAAAATGACCAAATTCATGAATAATAATTATTATTGATAATATTAAAATAAGTAATAATATTGAAAGTATCCACATAATAATCCCTCCTTATATAACTGTAAATAATATAATATATGCAAGTACAACAAATATTAAGCTATCAAGTCTATCTAATATTCCACCATGTCCAGGCATAATATTAGAAAAATCTTTTATATCATTTTCTCTTTTTATTTTACTAAATAGTAAATCTCCAAATTGCCCTACTACTGATAAACAAAGTGATATTAAAATAATTTTAACTATATGAGTATTTGAAATCATTATTAAATAAAATACTGTTGCTATTATTGTTGCAACTACACTTCCTAGTACTGAGCCTTCTACTGTTTTATTTGGTGAAACATGAGGTATAAGCTTATGTTTACCAACTAATTTTCCAAGTAACATGGCAAATATATCAGTCATAGTTGTAATAAGAAGTAAATATACTAAATGCCAAATGTCTAAAACTCTTATTAAAATTATACTATTAAATACAAGCCCTAAAAAAATTACACTTGCAGCAAGATAAAAAGCATCACGTGCTGTATATCTTTCATCTTTATATAATACTGTTGGTATAAATAAAGCTAATAATGTTATTGCAAGTCCACGATATGTAAGTCCAAAAGCAATTGAATAACCATCAAATTCTGAATATACTAATAAAAGTAAACATATATAAGCTATTACAATCATTATATCAGGATAAGTTTTATGAGATTTTTTTAAATCTATTAATTCTTTTAACCCTAATACACTTAGTATTCCTACACCAATAATATATGGTTTTCCTCCTAAAATTATTAATGGTACAACTATTATCAAAGCAACAATTGCACTTATTATTCTCTTTTTCATTTTTAATTCTCCTAACTATTAAAAGTATACTACGATATTTTTAATTAATCAAATTTTATAAGTCATTGTTGTCACTATCTTTAACATCACAATAATTATTATCAAAATTTAAAGAAGTATCACCAATTATAATATTTTTATCATCACACTTTAAAATATTATATTTTTCATATTTATATAATTTAGCTGCATTTAATGAATTATCTTCAATTTCTTTGTACCCATTTAATAAATTATCTAAATTTATCTTTTCATCTTTTAAAACATAATTTAGTTCATATACTTCATTTTCACTATAAACTACATAAATATTTGATAAACAACTTGTATAATATTTTATATCATTAACTTCAACATAGTTTGTTTTATCTTTTTGACAATCTTTATTATTTACAACATTTATTTGATAATTATTATAAAGCTTTAAATCAGGTATATAAACATCTTTTACTTTAACTATATAATTATCTTTATTTTTTTTATAAGAATCTATTCTACCAACTAATTTTATATTATCATATACTTTTAAGTCATTAACATTTTTAAGATTATTAAAATATAATTTATATACGATATTATCATTAAATGTTACATTACCATTCATATTATTAGTATCTTCATTATTATAAGATTTTAATTCTACAATATTATTTCCCTCTTTATAACTTACTTTAGCATCTATTAAATAAAATCTATCTTTATATTCCTTAAATGAATGAATTATATCACTAGATATTGTATTAATATCTTTTTCTTCAAGTAAATCTTTAGAACAATAATCACTTTTTTGATAAAATAAGTCAAAATAAGTTTTACCATTACATTCAAAGGTACGATAAAATAAAGCATTATAATTTGTATAATTATTAGAAGATTTTATTTCTTTAGCCACTATTGGTTTATAGTTTAGAAAATAAACAAATAAGAAATCAATAAAGATTATAAAAATAATTAGAATAACTGGATATAATACCAATTTCACTTTACTTTTTTTACTATAAATTAAAGATATTTCAATTAATATTAAAGCAAGTAATATGATAGTTAATCTTGCTATATCATATCCTTTCATAAAAAATGGTACTATAAGTGTTAAAAGACCAATTACTTTTAATATTTTTGCTATTTGTTGCATTTTAAAACCTCCTTTATTCTATATTTTTATTATAACAGTAATACTTAAAAAAAGACACACTTTTCCAAAAAAAAGACTAACTTTTTTCGTTAGTCTAAATTTACTATTAATTAGTTAATAGCGTCTTTTAATTTACTTCCAGCTTTGAATGATGCAACAGTCTTAGCAGGAATTTTAATAGCTTCTTTAGTTAAAGGATTGATTCCTTCTCTTGCAGCTCTTTCTTTAGCACTGAATGTTCCAAAACCAACTAAAGCAACTTTTCCTTCATTTTTAAGTCCTTCAGTGATTCCTTCTAAAACAGCATCTAATGCACGAGTAGCATCAGCTTTTGAAAGTCCTGCTTTTTCAGCAACGAATAAAACTAATTCTGCTTTTCCCATAAAATTTTACCTCCCAATAAAATATTTTATATTCTATAAGGCTTATTGTCCTTACATATTAAAAATAGCAAAAATCATATTTAAAAGCAATAAAAACTAGATAAACATAAAAAAAAAGACATATATTTGTCTTTTTTTTATATAGAATTTGACCATTGTTTGACATTATTTTAAAGTTTTTGTTTTCTAATTGTTATCTCCTTAGACAATTTATTGACTTTATATTCATAATATACCCATTTTTTCTGTTTTCTTTTTTCGGATACATAATCAATTATAAAATCTCTAGAAAATTTTCCAATATTATTATTTAACTTATAAAATATTTCTAATAACAAAGGATATTTTTCTATACCTTGATAGATATTATAAAATCTTTCATTTACATAAATTACTAAATATTTATTTTCTAAATTTTCGTATTTATTAGCAACATCTATGGCTTCATTTATTCCACAGTTTTTAAATGAAATGGCTTCTAATAGTTCTTCTCTAAGAATTTCTTTATAATCATTGTACATTTTTATCATTAAGTCAAAAATATTATATTTATTATCGCTTGGATAATTATATTCATTCAAAATACTTCTAGCTTCACTATCAGAAAGTTTTAAAATATTATTAAATAATTTAGGATTTGTTATTATATCTTCTTCATCAAATAGCCTTAATTTTTCACAAATACTTGTTAAATCACTTCTTTTAGTTCTTAATGTTTCAAAAAAATCTTTAAATTCCAATATATTTATTTTTTTACCGGCTTTTTCAATTTTTGCAAGTAATAGTTTTTCATAATTATCTAAATCCGAAACAATTAAAAACTTTCTAGAAAATCTTTTCATAAAAATACCCCCTTTTTAACAAGTGAGGTATATTTTAACATTAACTTTACTTTATGTCAAATTACAATACTATGGCTATTAAATTATTTGAACCTTTATTTACTATTTTAGTTACTGTTTGACTAAGTTTATAACGAGTATTTTCTGGCATGATTGATAATTTAGCTTGAATTCCTTCTTTAACTATTTCGTCTAAACTTCTACCAAATATTTCGCTTTTCCAAATACTGTTTGGATCAGTTTCATAATCTTTCATAATATAATTTATTAATTCTTTACTTTGAAGTTCACTACCAATTATTGGTTCAAAAGTACTTTCAACATCAACTTTCATTAAATGAATAGAACTTGCAACAGCTTTTAATTTTACACCATATTTTCCACCCTGTTTAATAATTTCAGGAGTTTCTAATTTCATATCTTTTAATGTAGGATAAACTATTCCATAGCCAGTACTTTTAGCCATTTTAAGTGCACTTCTAATAGTATCAAATTCTTCTTTAGTTTCTTTATAACTTGCAAATATTTGTAATAGACTGGCTTTTGTAGCTACTGTAGAACCCATAACTTCTTTTAAAATTTGATTATAAAGTTCATTACTACTTTCTAAATTTAAAGTTACAACGCCAGTTGATGCATCAAGATCACTAATGTATGCTTTATTTATGTATGGACTATCTTCATAATATTTTATTATTCCATCAGTATCTTTAACTTTGTTAACATTTATAATACTTTCTTTAATCTTTTCAAGATAGTGTTTTTTGACTTCATGACTATTAGGAAGAACATGAACCCATTTTGGCATATTTATTTTTATATCAATAAGTGGAAATTCATACAATGCTGTTTTTAAGACATCCATGATTTGTGGTTCATTCATTGTTTCAACACTTATAGGTAAAACTGGAACATCATATTTACTCATTAAATCTTCTTTTATTTCTAATGCTCTATTACTATTTGGATGAGCTGTATTTAAAATAACTATAAATGGTTTGCCTAATTCTTTTAACTCCATTATTACTTTTTCTTCAGCTTCAATATAACTTTCTCTTTTAAGTTCACCAAATGAGCCATCAGTTGTTACTACTATACCAATAGTTGAATGATCTTCAATTACTTTTTTTGTACCAATTTCTGCAGCTTCAACAAAAGGTATGTGATCATCAAACCATGGTGTTTTTACCATTCTTGGATTTCCATCTTCGTCTTCATATCCCAAAGAATCTTTAACAACATATCCAACACAATCTACAAGTTTAATATTAGTCTTAAACTCATCAATTTTTATATTTGCTCCGTTTGAAGGAACAAATTTAGGTTCTGTTGTCATTATTGTTTTACCACTTGCACTTTGAGGTATTTCGTCTAAGCATTTTTTCTTTTCATATTCATCCTCAATATTATCAACAATTAAATTTTCAATAACTTTTTTTATAAAGGTAGATTTACCAGTTCTTACAGCACCAACTACTCCTAAATAAATTTCACCATTGCCTCTTTTGGCAATTGACGCTAATATTTCTGTTTTCTCCATTTAATAACCTCTTTCATTTTTCTAATTAAATTTATGAGGTTTTAATAATATTTATTCATAATTTACAAAATAATAAAAATTTATTGTTACTTTTTATTTTCCATTATATTTATTGTCATTGAAAATTAAAAATAGCAATTTCTTGCTATTTTAATAATTCTTTTACTTTTTCTAGTGGTAATTTAGTATGTTTACTAACTTCTTCACAGTTCATTCCTGAAGCAATCAAACTCTTTGCTATTTCTAACTTTTCTTCTTTTTTTCCGGACTCAATACCTTCTTCAATACCTTCTAATCTTTCACTGTTTAGAATCATTTCTTGATCTTC
>CADBMU010000042.1 GCA_902795845.1 uncultured Erysipelotrichaceae bacterium | reverse complement strand
TCTTTAACATTAAATTCAATATAGATGTCACCATTAGGTCCACCATTTAAGCCAGCTTCACCCTTACCACTAATTCTAAGTTGATATCCTGTGTCTACTCCTTCAGGCACTGTTACTAAAATTTCTTTATTTTTTCTTACATGTCCATTTCCAGAACAAGCACTACATGTTGTTTTAAATGTTTTTCCTGCTCCACCACAATCCTTACATGTTGTTTGAGTTTGAATCATACCAAAAAGAGATTGTTGTGAAACTACAACTCTACCTGTTCCGCCACAAGTTTTACATGTTGCCTCATCAAATCCACCCTTGCCATGACATTTATCACAAGTTTCATTCAAATCAACTTTAATTTCTTTTTTACATCCAAATACTGCTTCATCAAATGATAAATTCATTTTTACTAAAGTATCTCTACCTTTAGTTGGACGATTAGAACTTCTTCTAGATGATCCACCAAATCCAAAGCCACCACCAAATGATGAACCAAATAAATCATCAAAAATACTACTTAAATCGATGTCGTCAGCACTAAATCCTCCAAAACCTGAACCAGCTCCACCATTTTCAAAAGCTGCATGTCCAAATTGATCGTATTGTGCTTTTTTTTGAGGATCAGATAGTACTGAGTATGCTTCACCAATTTCCTTAAATTTTTCTTCAGCACCAGGTTCTTTATTTACATCTGGATGGTATTGTTTAGCAAGTTTACGAAATGCTCTTTTTATTTCTTCATCAGATGCTCCCTTTGAAAGACCTAAGACTTCATAATAATCTCTTTTATTTTCAGCCATTGTTATTCACTTCCTTTATAAATTTTTTCAAATTCTTCAATTTCTTTTTCAAATTCTTCAAATGCTTCATTATAAACTTCATCTTTGGTTAAATCTACACCGGCTACTTTTAATTCAGAGACAGGGTCCATTGTACAACCAAGAGAAAGAAATTTTAAATAATTTTCTAAAGCATTTTCTTTTTTATTAATTATATCTTTTGCTATTTTAAGAGCTGCGATATATCCAGTTGAATATTGATAAACATAGAAATTATAGAAGAAATGAGGAATTCGTTCCCATTCGAAAGCTATTTCTTTGTCAATTTCAACAGACGGTCCAAAATACAATTTGTTTAATTTATAATATAAATCATTTAAATATTCACTTGTTAAAACTACCCCATTTTGTTCTTGTTCATGTATTTCTTTTTCAAATTCAGCAAACATTGCTTGACGTATTACTGAAGCTTTAAATCTTTTTAAAAGTTCATCCAAAATAAATAATTTTTCTTGTTTATCCTTACTATTTTTTATCATATAATCAGATAATATAATTTCATTTACTTGACTTGCAACTTCTGCAACAAATATTGAATAAGAATAATCAACATAATTATTATTTTTGATTGAATAATAAGAATGCATAGCATGCCCAAGTTCATGAGCAATAGTGGAAACTTCACCATATCTATTATCAAAGTTCAAAAATACATATGGATGAGAATTATATACCGCTGTACAATAT
The DNA here is from genome assembly GCA_902795845.1 of uncultured Erysipelotrichaceae bacterium. GTDB lineage: Bacteria > Bacillota_I > Bacilli_A > RF39 > UBA660 > RUG14121. The sequence goes on along the minus strand of CADBMU010000042.1, from coordinate 6,606 downwards.
CCACCACTTCTTTTATTTTTTGTAGGAAAAACATCAATCCAATTGTTATCAAAAGCTTCATTTAAAACTTTTGTATAATCATCTCCTAAAATACTTAAAGCATTTAATACTAATTCTTTTGCTTCTTCAAAACTATATTCTTTTTCATTTGCATCAACCATTGGGACATATGTATCATAAATATGTAGATTTGATACTCCTAAAATTTTTTTTCTTAAATCCCAATATTTATATGTTTTTTTTAAATTATTATGAATATGATTTATCAATGAATTATATATTTGAGGATTAACATCATTACTTTCTAATGATGCACTAAGAGCACTATCATATTTTCTTAATTTTGCTATATTATTGTTATTTTTTACTTCACTTGCAAGTAACTCAGTAGTAGTATTTCTAATATTTATATATGATTTATAGAATTTTTTAAATGTATTTTTTCGAACGTTACGATTTTTAGATTCTAAATATTTTGCCCAATTGCTGCTTGTAAGTTCTACTTTTTTTCCTTTTTCATCTTTTATACTTTCAAAAGTTAAATCAGCATCTAGTAATTTAGAATATGCATTTTCAGGAGTTCTAAAAGAATCATTAATTACACTTAATACTCTTTCTTCTTCTTTTGATAAAAAGTGACTTTTTTCTTTGAAAATATTTTTTAACATTCTTTCATATTGTTTCAAATCTTTATTTTCATTAATAAATTTTTCAATTATTTTATAATCATTTTGTAATAATTCTGGGATAACATAAGAAATATTTGTAGAATATTTATTATAAAGTTTTACTGCTTTTCCAAAAAATTCATTACTTCTTTTTTCACCTAAATCAAAATCATTATTTAAATGAGCATAAACATAACATACTTCCAATTTTGCACTTATTTCATCATCTAACTTTAGAAATTCTAATAAAGTTTTATCATCATCTAAAAGATGCCCCTGAAACTTTTCAAATTCTTCTATTTTTTTATTCAAATGATCTACTTCTTTTAAAAATTCTTCATCATTTTTAAATAAATCTTTTAAATCAATTTTATATTTTTTATCAATTTCAACTCTTGTTTTCATAATCCTCCATATTAATCAAAATTAAGGTTCTAGTTACCTAGAACCTAATTTTTTTATTTTTCTTCGTAATTTGCTTCTTCTACATCATCATCTTTTTTTGATGTTTCTTCAGTCTTAGTTTCTTCGTTATTAGCTTGTTGTTCTTTAGCAGCATTTTCATAAACTTTTTGAGCAAGTTTCATTGCTATTTCTTGTAAGCTTTCTGTTTTAGCTTTAATATCTACAGTATCTTCTCCTTTTAAAGCTTCTTTTAATGCTTCTAATTTTTCTTCTGCTTCTTCTTTGTCTTTCTTGTCAGCTTTATCGCCAAGATCTTTTAAAGCATTTTCTGTAGCAAATACTAATGAATCAGCATCATTTCTAATATTAGCATCTTCTTTTCTCTTATCATCTGCTTCTTTATTAGCTTCTGCTTCTTTCATCATTTTATCAATTTCATCATCAGTTAAGTTAGTTGAAGATGTAATTGTAATTGATTGTTCTTTATTAGTTCCTAAATCTTTAGCAGTAACATTAACGATACCATTAGCATCTATATCAAATTTAACTTCAATTTGAGGAACTCCACGTTTTGCTGGAGGAATATTTCCAAGTTGGAAGTTTCCTAGTGTTTTATTATCTGCAGCCATAGGTCTTTCACCTTGTAAGATATGAATATCAACTGCTGGTTGATTATCTACAGCTGTACTAAATACTTGACTCTTACTTGTTGGAATTGTTGTATTTCTTGGAATTAATACAGTACATACACCACCAAGTGTTTCGATACCAAGTGATAATGGTGTTACATCAAGTAAAACTAAATCTTCAACTTCACCAGTTAAAACACCACCTTGAATAGCAGCACCCATTGCTACAACTTCATCAGGGTTAACTCCTTTATGAGGTTCTTTTCCTAATTCTTTTTTAACTAATTCTTGAATATATGGAATACGTGTTGATCCACCAACTAGAATTACTTCATCAATATCTTTATTAGATAATTTAGCATCTTTCATAGCTTTTCTTACTGGTTCAAGAGTAGAATCAAATAAGTCACGACATAAATCTTCAAATTTAGCTTTTGATAAAGTCATTTCCATATGAATTGGGCCATCATCATTTTGAGCTATAAATGGTAAACTAATTTGAGCATTTGTCATACCAGATAAATCTTTTTTAGCTTTTTCAGCAGCATCTTTTAAACGTTGCATAGCCATTTTATCTTTAGATAAGTCTATACCATTTTCTTTCTTAAATTCACTAACTAAGTAATCAATAATTCTTTGATCAAAGTCATCACCACCAAGTTTATTATTACCACTTGTAGCTTTAACTTCAAATACACCATCACCTAGTTCTAGGATAGATACATCAAATGTACCACCACCTAAATCATAAACTAAAATAGTTTGTAATTTTTCTTGTTTATCAAGTCCATAAGCAAGTGCTGCTGCTGTTGGTTCATTAATAATTCTTTCTACTTTTAAACCAGCTATTTTACCAGCATCTTTAGTTGCTTGTCTTTGAGCATCATTAAAATATGCAGGAACTGTGATAACTGCTTGAGTTACTTTTTCTCCTAAATAACTTTCAGCATCTTTCTTTAATTTCATCAAAATTTTTGCACTAATTTCTTGTGGAGTCCATTTTTTACCATTAGCTTCCACTTTTTTATCAGTACCCATAAATCTCTTTATTGAAGAAATTGTATTTTTTACATTAGTTACTGCTTGTCTTTTAGCAGTTTCACCAACTAATTCATCGTCTCCTTTAAAAGCTACTACTGATGGAGTTGTTCTATTTCCTTCTGAGTTAGGAATTACTTTTGGTTCTCCACCTTCTAATACTGATACACAACTATTTGTTGTACCTAAATCTATACCTATAATCTTTGCCATTATAAATCATCTCCTTATTCATTTACTTTAACCATGGCAGGTCTTATTACTTTTTCATTATATGTATAACCTTTTTGTAATACTTCTATTACATAATTAGGTTCAATACTATCAATTTTATCTGTTAATACTGCTTGCATTTTAGTAGGATCAAATTCTAATCCTTGGCATTCAATTTCTTTAACACCTTTAGCATTTAAAATATTTACTAAATTTGTATAAATCATTTTGAATCCACTTAAGAATTTAGAAAGTTCATCAGTTAAATCTTCATCATCCATTAAAATAGCTCTTTCAAAGTTATCAACGACACTTAATAATTGTTTAATAACTTCTTCACCATCATATTTATAAATACGTGCTATTTCTTCATCATATCTTCGCTTCATATTTTGCATTTCAGCAGATATTCTTAATACTTTATCATTTAATTCAGTATTTTTTCTCTTTAATTCTTCTTTTTCTTTATCAATCTTTATTTTATGTTCTTTTTTTACTTCTTTTGTTTCTTTTTTTATCTCTTTTTTTTCGTCTTTTTTAGTCTCTTTATTATCCACTATTTATCACCTTGACTCTCTAAATTTTCTGTAATATATGATAGAAGTCCGACAACACGATCATATTCCATACGTTTTGGTCCAATAATTGCTATTGTACCTTTTTCACCATTAACATTATATGTACTTTTGATTACTGTTACATTAGAATCAAAATCATTTTCATCACCAATATAAATATTTACACCGTCTTTATCTTCTTCAATATTTTTTATCATGTTAACATCTTCAAATTTATTAGCTAGTCTCTTTATTTCATCAATATTATTATATTCTGGTTGGTCATATATTTTTGTTTTACCACCAAAATGAACATTAGCTGACTGCTCTACAAAATCATCAAAAGCTTCATGAAAAATATTATAAACTGTTTCATATTGTTTTATCTTTTTACTTATTATTGGTTTAATATCAAATTCTAGTCTTTGTGATACTTCATCAATTGGAGTACCAATTAACATTTTGTTAATTATTTCACTAGTTTTAACAAGTTCATTAATAGATATTGATTTTGGAATAGTAAATTGTTTATTTTCTACAATTCCTTTATTAGTACATACTACTGCAACTACTCTGTTATCTGGTAGTGGTACTATACTAACTTGTTGCAAAAAATTATTTTCAGATTTTTTTCCTAAAACAATACTCGTATAATTTGTAATATCACTAATTATTTCAACACATCTATTAATAGTGTCATTTAATTCTAAGTCTTTGTTCTTAAATATTGTTTGAAGTTTTAAAACATCTTCACCATTAAGTTCTTTAGGTTTCATTAAATTATCAACATAATATTTATATCCAGCCTCACTAGGAATTCTTCCTGAAGATACGTGACACTTTTCAATGAGTCCCATTGACTCCAAAGTTGCCATTTCATTTCTTATAGTGGCACTTGATAAGTTTAATACATCACATAAAGATTTACTACCAACAGGTTTACATGTTTTTATGTAAGATTCAACAATTATTTTTAGAAGTTGTTCTTGTCTTTCTTCCACATTTTCACCTTCTTAGCACTATTTATTTCCTAGTGCTAATATCATTATATTCACTTTATTAGCACTTGTCAACCATAAAGTGCTAATTCGACAAAAAAAGTGTATTTTTTTACAATACACTATTCCATATACTCAGAAATTTTATCTTGAGCAGTTTTTACTGTTTCATAATTTGGTTCCATTACATACAATTTTTGTGATCCATAAGAATAAGTATAATTTGAAGAATCATAACCATTTAGAGAAATTGATTCAATACTCCATGATGCCATATCATCAATTTGCATGTTTATCAAAGCATAAATTTCTTCAGTACTTAAATTGGTTTGAAAAGAACCATCTAAAGCATTTAAAATATTACTATAATTTGTTATTACTTTTTTACTTGTTGTAGCTTTATTTATTAATGCCGTTATTACTTGTTGTTGATTTTCACCACGATGTCTATCACCAGAATTATAAGCATGTCTTTCTCTTGCAAATGCTAATGCACATTTTCCATCAACTTTTTGAGTTCCTTTTTGGAATTTACAAGATTGGTTAGTCCATGGTGTAAATGATGAGTCTGAATATATTTCTATACCATCTAGTTCATCAACTACATCTATTAAAGTATTAAAATTAACTCTTAAATAATAATTTATATCTATATCAAGTAAATCTTCAATAGTTTGTACTGACATATTTATTCCATAAACTCCTGCATGTGTAAGTTTGTCTTTATATCCTGTTGTACCATGCAATTGAACATAATAATCTCTAGGTATTGATGTTAGTAATATTTTTTTAGTAACAGGATTAACTGTCATAATTATATTTACATCACTTCGAGCTTTTGTAGAAATTTTTCCATAAGTATCAATACCGCTTATATAAATATTAAATGGTTCTTTAGTAACTTTTTTGTCTTTTGAAATATCTTCTAATACAGATTCAATTGACAATTTATATAAAATTTTTGTACTTTCTTTAAAATTTTCTATATTTTCATCCAATAGATCATAATTAGCATCACTAACTATTATTAAATTATCTTTTGATTCTAACAAGTAATTACCAAGATTTGTTAACTCTTCTTCATCATCAAAATTAATTTTCACTTTACTATTTAATTTTTCTTTTACTTCTTTAAAATTACTTTCGCTTTTTAATATTTTAATATTTTTATTTTTTATATCTCTTAGCTTTTCATAATTACTATCTTTATTTATAACAACATAATAGTTTGAAATCTCTACCTTATTATTCGAAGTTATCTTATTAAAAAATGAATCTGTCTCAATTAGTTTTACCGTCGCAAAATTTAAAATTACAATAAAAATAATACTAAGAATATCTAAAATAATAACTAATACTTTTTTTCTATTAAATTTAATATCTACTAAAATAAATATTAAATTAATAAGCACTAATATTATTAATAACTCTATTATATATTTTGTTGGTATTATCTTTGTTTTAAATAGAATTGTAAATAAAACTATTACAGAAATTAAAAATAACCCTTTTATAAATAAACTTACGTTTTTTAAAGTAAACACTTTTTTTAATTTATCTTTCATAAATCCACATCCATTTCAGTGCTTATTATAACACTTTTAATAATATTTATAATCTTATATCTTGATATTTACATCTTGTTTACAAAAACATTCTAGTATTTTTTATCTTTTCTACTCTTTTTGATTTTTTGAAAAGCCAAACAAATTAATATTCCAATTAAAGATCCAAGAGTATCCACTAAAACATCAAATAATTTTGCAGTACGGTTCATAACAAAATATTGATGTACTTCATCACTGCAAGCATAAAGAAAACAAATAATTAATGAAAACAATACTTGCTTATTTATACTATATTTTTTTAATAAATTAAATATTAATATCCCTAATACAAAATATAAAGAAAAGTGTGCGGTTTTTCTAATATAAAATCTTAATTGTTTTATTAATTTTTCTTGTTTATTACGACTTATATCTTGATTAGTTAATTTAGCTGTTATATCTATTGCAACTAATGTAACATTATCACTTAAAGATTCACTTTTTTTAGCAGGTTGACTTGAAAAAGAAAATATTAAAGACATCCAAAAAAT
>CADBMU010000041.1 GCA_902795845.1 uncultured Erysipelotrichaceae bacterium | reverse complement strand
TAAAAAATACAGATTTTTAAAATCTGTATACAAAAATATAAAAATTGGTAAAGTTATTTTTACCAATTTTCAAAATCTGTTAAATTTCAAAAAATTTTAATTTTTTTATAAAAATATTATATACAAAATAAAAAGTATATAACTATCCAAAAATATTGTTATATACTTCTATAAAATTATTTACTTCTATAATACTAATTTTTTTCTTAACTTCTTCTGGAATATTATCTAAATCATTATGATTTTTCTTTGGTATAAATACAATATTAATACCGCTGTTATAAGCACCAATAATTTTTTCTTTTAATCCACCAATAGGCAAAATATCTCCTGATAAAGACATTTCACCAGTTAAAGCAATATTATTGTTAACAGCTTTATTAAGTATCAAACTAAGTATTGCCAAGGTTATAGTACTTCCTGCTGATGGCCCATCTTTTTTTGTAGCACCATCAAGCATATGAACATGAATATCTTTTGTTTTAAAATAATAATCATTAATTTTTAATAAATCTTTATTAGCTTGTAAATAGCTTATAGCTACTTCTACACTTTCTTTAATAACATTTCCTAAAGAACCTGTTGTTTTAATCTTTCCAGTTCCTTCATACATACAACTTTCAATTTGCATAACCATTCCACCATAAGGTGTAAAAGCAAGGCCATTAATTTTACCAGGAATAACATTATTATTTAATATATTTTCAAATTTTTTATTACCCAAATGTTTCTTTAAATCAGTTTCTTTTAAAGTAATTTTTAAATCTTCATTATCATTATTTAAAACTATAATTTTTCTAATTATTTTATCAAGTAATCTATTTAACTCTCTAACTCCAGCTTCTTTAGTATAATTATTTATAATTTCTAAAATAATATCATTACTTATTTTTATATCTTTTGCTTTTAATAGATAATTTTTATATATTCTAGGTAATAAGTATTTTTTAGCTATATCAACTTTTTCTATTTCTGTATAACTAGATATTTTTATTATTTCTAATCGATCCAATAATTCTAAAGGAATTTTATTTTCATCATTAGCCGTAAGAATAAAGGTTACATTAGATAAATCAAATGGTTCTTCAATATAATTATCTATAAAATATTTATTTTGTTCAACATCAAGAATATCCAATAAAACACTAGCAGGATCTCCTTTATAATCTTTTACCATTTTATCTACTTCGTCTATTAATATTAAAGGATTATTAGTGCCACATTTTTTTATGCTTTCAATTATCTTACCAGGTGATGCTCCGATATATGTACGACGATGACCATTTAATTCAGCACTATCATTTAAGCCACCTACACTTATTTTACTAAATTCTTTATTTAATGATTTGGCAATTGAATTTGCGATAGTTGTTTTTCCAACTCCTGGAGGACCTACTAAGCAAATAATTGGACTTATAATATCTTTATTACGTTTTTTAGAAACAACAAACTCAATTACTCGCTCTTTAATTTCTTCAAGACCATAATGCGATTTATCTAGGCTTTTTCTTATTTTTACTATATCTGTTTCATCAGTAGTTTTATTATTCCATGGAAGATTTAATACCCAATCAAGATAAGTTCTTATTCCAGATATTTCTGGGCTCATTTCATTGGTTGATTCGTATTTTTTTATTTCATAAAGTATTTTATCATAAGTTTTTTGGGTTAGATCTAAACTATTTAATTTTTGTAAATAATCATCTATTTCATCTTGCTTGATATCATTATCGCCAAGTTCTTTTTTTATTTCTTTAATTTTTTCTCTAAGAATAAATTCTTTTTGTGTACGCTCAAGTTCAGTTGATAAATTTTCTTCAATTTGTTCATCAAGTAAAATAATTTCTATTTCTAAATTAATATCTTTTATTAAGCGATGAGCTCGTTTTAAAGCATTGATTTCTTCCATATATTCTAATTTCTTTTCAATACTTAGTGGTAAAAATAATGCAATTTGATCAGTTATTTTATTAATATCTGTTTCATTTTTTAAATAACCTAAAATACTATTAGATATTGATGGATTTAAATCAATATATTTCTTTAAAATATCTAGTAATTTTCTTTTGGCAGCATTTAATTCAGCTTCTTCAAAACGTGGAAGTTCAATATTTCTAACGCTACACTCTAAAATATCACTATCATTTACATTATTAGAATACTCTTCAATGGCTACTCTTCTTAACCCTTTTACTTTTATCTTCAAGTGACCGTTAGGAAGCTCAATTTTACTTGTTATCTTGCATACTACCCCAACAAAAGGTAAATCAGTAACTTCAGGTACTTCTTCTTTTTGGTCTTTTGGGCAAACTATTAATAATTCATCATTATAATTTTTAGAAGATATCATTACTATCTTTTTACTTATTTTATTATTAATATCAAGTTTTACTTCTTGGTTAGGGATTAAAATTAGTCCTTTTAAAAGCATTACTGGTAAGTTGTTATTCACAAAAGAACATCTCCCTTCAATCAATAAAATTTATTATATTTTATATAAGTGAAAATGTCTAGCTTATTTTTGAAATTTCAAAAAAAAATTATGATTTTATCATAATTAATATTTATACAGCTCTTCTAGAATAATTAGCTTGCTGTTCATATGTACTTAACATACCATGATAATTATTTTGTAAATTAGGAATTTGAAAGAAATATAACATGGCTCTATATTTACCATTAATATCTTTATAAGCTGATTTTTCTATATCTTCTATTGTTTGACTAGAAACATATTGCCATTCATTAGAAATATTTTTCAAATCAGTCATTACAACTTCTGCTTTTCTTAAAAGCATATTTAAAGTATTTGCCTCAACTAAATATGTCATTTTAATCCTCCTTCTATATAATATAAAACTGGTAGCAAAAAATTTACTACCAGTCGTTATTTTATTATTTTAAATTACTAATTAGTTCATCTTTTTTCATAGTAGAATAACCTTTAATACCTTGTTCTTTAGCTACTGCTTTTAACTCAGCTAAAGTCATTTTACTATAATCTTTAGTTTCAGCTTTCTTTTCTTCTTTTTTAGCTTCTACTTTTTTTACTTCTTTAGTTTCTTCTACTTTTTTAGTTTTAGTAGGATTTGCTAAAGCATCTTTTGCTACTTGTACTAATTCTGTAAATGCTTTGCTATCAGCAATAGCTACTTCACTAAGCATTTTACGGTTAATAGTTACACCAGCAATATTTAAACCATTAATAAATTTAGAATAACTTATATCGTTCTCACGACATGCAGCATTAATTCTTGTAATCCATAATTTTCTAAAGTTTCTTTTATTTGCTTTTCTATCTCTATAAGCATATTCACCACTATGGAATAATTGTTCTTGAGCAGTTTTATATAATCTATGTTTACTACCAAAATATCCTTTAGCAGCTTTTAATACTTTTCTTCTTCTGTTTTTTGAAACATTTCCGCCTTTAACTCTTGCCATTTTGTACCTCCTACTTAATTACTGACTTAATATTGTCAGCCATTCCTTTACTTAATACTCCCTTATTTCTTCTTTGTCTAACTTGTTTAGAACTATCTTTGTTAGTCTTATGGTTTCCATTACCTTTTTTATAAGTTAATGATCCATTCTTTTTAACTTTGAAAACTTTGCTACTTGCTTTATGAGTTTTCATTTTTCCATTTGCCATTTTTAAACTTCCCTTCTTTTATTTATAACTATTTCTTTGGTGTTAATAGCATAGACATTACTCTACCTTCTAATTTAGGTGAACTTTCAACTGTAGAAATTTCTTCAAGACTTGTTGCAAATTTATTAAGAACTTCTTGTCCTAAATTTGTATGAGCCATTTCTCTACCTTTAAATCTTATACTAGCTTTTACCTTATGACCTTTTTGTAAATAACTAGCTGCATTTTTAACTCTTGTATCAAAGTCATGAATATCAATATTAACAGATAAACGATATTCTTTAACTTCTTTATTGCTTTCTCTTTGTTTCTTTTGAGCTTCTTTAGTTTTCTTCTGTTTTTCATAACGATATTTATTATAATCCATTATTTTTCCAACAGCAGTTGTACCATTATCACTCATTAAAACTAAATCAAGTCCAGCATAATTTGCAAGTGTTAATGCATCCTCACGCTTTTTAATTCCCATTTGTTCACCATTAGGTCCAATTACCATTAATTCAGAAACTCTAATACTTTCATTAATTGGTAACTCATTACTATTTTTTGCTATATAAACACACCTCCATACAATATAAAAAAGTAGACATAATATATCTACTTCAAAGTTCAATTAAAATATCTATTTTAACTTGGCTTTTGACCTATTGCTCTTTTGCAATCAGGTGAATGTAGATACATTTCTTTCCTTTTTTTATAACACTTAAAATTATATACTAATGTTTTATTTTTGTCAAGCATCTATTTTTTAAAAATATATTTTCAAAATTTATATTTTCTAAAATACTTAATAATTCTTCATTTTTGGCTAATCTAAAATAATTTTCGATATTTTTAGCTCCTAGCGCATTAGCTAAAGTGATAACATACCCATCAGTATCTTCATATAAATTAAAAAATGTTGAATAATTAAATTTTAATTCATAAAAATGTGGCGAATCAATTTGACCTATGTACCCAATATTATGTGAAGTACAATATTCTTTTAAAGCTTCATTAAATTGATAAACATCTTCTAAATAAATTTTTTTAGTTTCAGAAATTTTATTTAATTCAATAAATGCATTAGCTACTAAAGTTGTTAAACTCATTATTATCATTAATTTATTGTCCTTTCTTTTTCAATAAATTATATTAAAAGAAAGTATTTTTATTCTATCACTTGATAATATTTTAAAATTGAATTAGCTATATTTTGAGCAATAGCTTCCATATTATTAACTATCCACATAGCATCATAATAATTATCATGATATGCTATTTCAATTAAAGAACCGCATTTAATAAAATCATCATTAGCTTCACCTAGAGAACCACTGGCATATTTTACACCACGATCTGATATTTCATCACGATACGGATATATTTCATATAATCCATTATATATATTTGAGGCAATTGATAAACACTTAGAAGTTGATTTATCTACATATATTTCCATTCCTTTTGTATCATGATTTGTACTACCATTTGAATGAATTGCAAAATGGAAATCACTTTTTTTTGCATTACTTTCTGCAAGCCACTGGTTAATATTACCACTTGATTTATTACGATAAACTACAACACCAGCATTTTTTAAATCAGCTTCTAAATAATCAGTTAATTTATTCATCATGTCTCTTTCATTAGTAAATCCAACCTCACTAACTCCTTTGTTACCATATTGGTTAGAAGGAGACAAGTAAACTACTAATTTTTTATCTTTTACTTTAAATTCATAAGTATTTATTTCACTATCATACATATTATCTTTTACAGCAAATGCTTTTATTGTTACATCACTACTAATAGTAATTGCACCTTCATATTTTATACTATTAACAGTAGGTTTTGTACCATCCATAGTATAATAAATATTTGCATTTTCAGTATTTGTCAAAAGATTAACTTGGCTATCTTTTTTTATAAAAGTAAAATTTTTATCTACATATACAGGTGATACAGTCTTTTTCTCTGTAACATTGATAGTTACTTCATCACTTTTAGCTATTTCTACATAATCTTTATAAGAGGCATTCAATAATATTTTATAAGTTTCATTTTCTTTAAATAAATCTGCTGATAATACTATTTTATCTTTTTCATAAGGCATAGAAATTGTATTTACTAACTTATTTTTAGAATTATATATTTTTACATTTAAATTTGTTGCATTGGCTCCACCAGTATAATAAATTGTTACATCGTCCCATAATGTTGTATAACCATTTGTTGGATTAGTTATTTTAATATTTCCCACTATTGGAGCATTTAAATAATAATTTTTTAATGATATTACTCTATTATTTTTATTGTACAATTTAGCAGTTATCTTACCATCATATTGATTTAGTTCATTATAATTTATAACAATATTTTCTTCAGTAATATCTTTTTTTAAAATAATACTATCTTTATAATATAACTCTAAATGATATTTTTCTTTTTTATTAAATCCGTCGATTTTCATTTTAATATCTTCTTTATCTGTCGAATAGTTTTTATCATCACTAAATGCTGCAACTTGGTTTATATAACTATAAACTTTATCAGATTTTTTACTTTCATTTTTTTTATTATAAGTAACTACTTCAAAATTAATATTTTGTTTATATAATAAATTAATTTCTGATATATCAATGATATTAGTTTTAGAATCAGTCTCATAAACAATATTATTATTTTCATCAAGTGCTACTAAATGGTATCTAATTGCATTGTAACATTTTGTTGTTTCTAATACCAATTTATTTTTTTCTTCATAAACTTTTAATATTCTAAAATCACTTAATTTAGGAAATAAATAATATATGTATCCTAAGATTGCAAAAGAAAGTGTCATTGAAATTAATAGCATAATTATAAAAACTAATGGTTTATTTATACTCTTATTTAATTTCATTTAATCACCTCTTTATTCTTGTTAATTATATAATATTTTTAATATTTTTTAAAGTTATTTAGCAATTAATGTATGTTTTTGTCATATTATATTATAGGTGATTATTATGTTTGGAAATCAAATGGTACCAAGAGCATTTAGTTTTACTAAAATACTTGGTGGAATTTCAAAGACTTTAAACGTTGCTAATCAATTAATTCCACTTTATAACCAAGCAAAGCCAATTATTTCTAATGCTAGAAATATTTTAGGAGTATTAAAAGAATTTAATTCAAAAGATGTAGTTGATGATAAAAATATTATTGAATCAACTGATTATCAAATAAAAAAAGAAGATAACTCTTCTAACTCAAATAATCCAACTTTTTTTATTTAATATTAAGATATTTTTTTAAAATTTTATTTTCTTTTTTTATTTTTTTTCTAGCTTTAAATTTAGTGAATGGAATTTTTTCTAAAATTTTCTTATTTTCTTTAAACAAATATTCATAATAATTTTTATTTTCTAATTTATATTTTCCAAACATTAACTCTTTATTATTTAATTTTTGTTTTCCATGCTTATACTTAGATATTACATAATAATGGTTTTTATCAAAAACAATTTTTTCATCCTCTAAATAATAGTGATTTTTATTCATAAATTTTCTTAGTAAATAATGATCATTATTTGAAGATATAATTATTTTTTCAATATTTTTAAATTTTTCTTTATTACTTATTATATGTTTAATTGTTTTTGTTCCCATTCCTGCAATTACAACAGTATTTATATCTTTTATGTTAATTTCATTTATTCCATCTGATAAAATACATTTAATTTTTTTAGTTAAGTTATATCTTGCTATATTTTTTTTGGCATTATTAAGGGCATTTTCATTAATATCACTAGCTATAATGTTTTTACATAAATTATTTTTAGCTAAATAAATATCTAAGTAGGCATGATCACATCCAACATCTACTACTTTATCTTTTTTATCAATAAAAAAAGCAATTGCTTTTAATTTTAAAGATATCATTAGTCAGTTAAGAAATCCTTCAATTTTTTAGCACGAGATGGATGTCTTAGTTTTCTTAAGGCTTTTGCTTCAATTTGTCTAATTCTTTCGCGAGTTACATTGAAACGTTTTCCAACTTCTTCAAGAGTATGACTTGTACCATCTATAAGTCCAAATCTAAGTTCAAGAACTTCTTGTTCTCTTTCTTGTAATGTCATTAAAACAGATTTAATTTCTTCTTTTAATATTTCATTAGTTGCATAATCTTCAGGAGACATATTTCTTTCATCAGGTACAAAATCACCTAAATGAGAATCATCTTCTTCACCAATTGGTGTTTCTAAAGAAACTGGATCTTGACTAATTTTAATAACTTCACGAACTTTTTCTGGTGTAATACCCATTTTTTTAGCAATTTCTTCTTCAGTTGGTTCTCTATTTAATTCTAGAGTCATTTGACGTTGAATTCTTGCCATTTTATTAATAGTTTCAACCATGTGAACAGGAACACGAATTGTTCTTGCTTGATCTGCTAAGGCACGAGTAATAGCTTGTCTAATCCACCAAGTAGCATATGTAGAAAATTTATATCCTTTATCATAGTCAAATTTTTCTACCGCTTTCATTAACCCAATATTTCCTTCTTGAATTAAGTCTAAGAATAATAGACCACGTCCTACATATCTTTTTGCTATAGAAACAACTAAACGTAAGTTAGATTCTGCTAAAATATTTTTAGCCATTTCATCCCCGTTTGCAACTCTAATTGAAAGTTCAGCTTCTTCTTCTGGAGAAAGAAGACTGATACGACCAATCTCTTTTAAATACATTCTTACTGGGTCATTAATATTAATATCCTTAGTAATTTCTTCATCATCAAGAATTAAAGGTGATTCCTCTTTTTCAAGTTTTTTTATTTCTGAATCACTTGCATCTGAATCTTCCTCATCTTCATTTACAACTTCTATATCATTTTCCATTAACATATTATAAATATTATCTAAGTCATCAGCTTCAATATCTAATCCTTTTAAAGCTTCTGCTAATTGTTCAAATGTAATATGCCCATCTTTTTTTCCTAGTTCAACTAACTCTTTTTCTCTTTCTTCTAATGTTTTTATTTCTTTCATAAACTTTCACTTCCTATTTTTAACTCTATAATTTTTTCTAATATTTCTTCTTTTTTAGATTCATCAAATGTTGTTTTTAATTCTTTTTTTAATTCTTTAATTGAATTTTCTTTTGTTTTCTTTTTTATAAAATTAATACTATCACTAAATAATTTATCAGATATTTTATCATTTTTTATATTACTTATTATATCCATAATTTCGTCTTTTAATTTAGAACTATTAGCATATGTCATAAAATCAGCAATATTAATTGTTTTATTTAATTCATAATAGTAAATAATTTCGCTAGCTATCATTCGATGGATTTGACTCTCAAAAAATCCTAAATTTTTTATATACATTTTTATATACTTTGAATCATTCATCATGTAATATAAAATATTATTAACAGCTTCATCGTAAGAACTCATTTTTATATTCTTTATTTTATTTTGTTCTTCTTTTTTTGAAACAATATCAATATTATTTGCTTGTTCTTTTATTAATTCATCTTTTAAAAGTTCATAACTTACATTATATTCATCACTAATTTTTTTTAATGTTACTTCTTTTAGAATCGGATCATCAGAATCTTTCAAATCAGCAATAACATTTTTAATATAACTTACTAAATCATCTGTATTATTTAAATTTTTATCTTTTTTTAAATAATTAAGTTTAAATTCCTGAACTGGTATAGCATTTTTAATATTATTAATCATTTTTTCTACACCATTTTTTATAATGTAATCATCAGGATCTTTTTCACCAGTAAGTCTTACAACATTTACTTCTATTTTTTCTTTTTCTAATAAATTACTATTATCAAATGTAGCTTTTTCACCAGCAGTATCATTATCAAGCATCAATATAACTTTACATCGTAGTTTTTTTATTATAGCAATTTGCTCTTTTGTTAAAGCAGTTCCCATTAGAGCAACTACATTTTTTATACCACTTATATAAAGCCTTATTGCGTCCATATTTCCTTCAACAATAATCATTTCTTTATTAAATTTTATTGCATCTTTAGCTCGATGATAATTAAACAAAATATTACTTTTTCTATAAATACTGCTTTCTTTACTTCCTAAATACTTAGCAATACTTTTATCTTTATAAATTCTTCCAGTAAATCCAACACATTTTCCATCTAAATTGTGAATTGGAAACATTATTCTATTAAAAAATATATCATATATTTCAGCTTTAGTAGATACTAAACCTAGTTTTTTCATTTCATCAATGCTATACCCTTTTTTTTCTAATAATTTATTTAAATTATTGTCATCAAAAGATAAACCAATATCAAATGTTTTAATATCTTCCAAAGAAAGTCCCCTATCAAGTAAATAATTTCTAGCGTCTGCTCCTTTTTCCGTATTTAAATTATTTTGATAATATTTTAAAGCAATATCCATCATTTCATAATCTCTTGGATATTTTTCTACTTTTTTATAGGTCTCTATTTTAGCTGATAAAGTAAATCCTGCTTTTTTAGCAACAATATCAACTGCTTCATAGAAAGAAACATTTTCATAATTTTCAACAAAAGTAAATACATTCCCTGTAGCACCACATGAGAAACATTTATAAATTTGTTTTTCCTTTGATACACTCATACTTGGTGAATGGTCCTGATGGAAAGGACATACACCAAAGAAGTTTTTTCCTTTTAATGTTAATGGAATATAACTCGAAATAATATCAACAATATCTACATTAGATCTAAGCTCATTTAATTCCTGCTCATTAATGTATGCCATCTTTCCCTCCCTACTTATATATATTATCGGTAAGATGCCAATTTCCTTTTTTTTATGACTATTTTTCGACATTTTTTGCAAAAAAAGTTAAAATTTTACATTTTATTTACACATTTTATGACTATTTGTTTTGTTTTATCAAACTTATCACAGGTTGTTAGATAGAGAGTATTTTTATTATCTACTGGTAGAATTATTCTACCAGTCTTATTTACATATTTTATTTCGTTTACATAAAATTTCATTAATTTATTATTTACTATTAATATTATTTCATCGTTTTTATGGAGTTTATATAAATCTTTAAAGTATGCTATTGAACTAGTACCCGAATGCGCAGCTAAAATATAAAAATCATTTACAAAATCACTTTCTTTTAAAAATATTATTCCCTCATTAACATTGCTATTTTCATATGACTTAAAATTTTGCTTTAAATTAATGCTTTTTATAATAATTTTATTTTCTTCCCAATTTACATTTTTAAAATTATTAACTTCATAATAATTAGTAAATGTTAAAATTAATAAAATCAATATTATTTTTTTCATAAAATTCACCTGAAAATTATCTTAACAAAAAAACGATAATTTTTTTTAATTATCGTTCGACAAATTATTTAATATTTATGTAATTAATTCCCGATGAAATTAGAAGCGCTATTATAACTCCATCATACATATTTATAAAATATGTACAAATAAAAGTTAATATTCCTAAAATGATGCTATAAATAATTCTTTCTTTTTTTATAGCTGGTGAAAAATTATTAATCGGTGCTATAAAAATTAAAGTAAATATAATCATACTGTTTAATACAATTACATGATTAAATACTACTTTAAAAAGTAATACAAATAAGAAATAAATGCTAAAACTAATTAAAGGTATTTCATTTTTATAATATTTATTTAAACACAAAATAAAATATCCTAGTAATGAAAATAATATTGATGATGAAGCTACTCCAGAAACTCCTCTACCAATAAAAATATCTAATAAATCATAAGAATACTTTTTTATCACTTCTAAATTATTAGCATAATTATACTTATTAATTATTAAAAGAATTAGTATCAATATCAATTTAAACAAGGCAACATAATTTAATTTCAAATCTATCTTATCAAATACAAAATAAATGCTAAAATTAAATAATAAACATAATATCAAAAAAATTAAAAGATTGGTATTAACCGGTATTATCATACTTAATAAAATCATAAAAAGTATATTGTCGCTAACTTTTATCTTTTTATTAAATATATATTCAAAAAAACATGAAACAGTAATACTTATTATTGGGAATAAAAGTGGTTTAAATAACATGACATAATTATCTGAAAATTCTTTAAATACTAAGATACCATTTTTATAAAAGCCAAAAGCAATTAGAAAACTCAACGCTAATAAGTATAATTTATTAAGATTATTCTCTTTTTCGTGTAAATAGTTTTCACTCATTTTTACCACCTTCTAAATACTTGTTAATATTTATATAACTTGGACAAATATAATTACATAAACCACATTTAATACAATCCTCGTAATCACAATTTTTACCATTAATTAAATTAGACACTTTTATTTTAACTGGACATATATCATTACATTTACCACACAAAATACATTTTTTCTCTTTATATTCTCTTTTTTTCATTATAAATATAGAATCAATATCCTCAGTTACTATCAATTCTTTAGCATCACAAAAATGATTAGAAAGCAAATTATTTACAATTATTACATAATTTTCAGATTTAAATTTGATAAAATTAGTTATTATATCATCTAGCTTAGTATACATTTTACATTTAAATACCTGAGGATTTTCTATTGCATTACCAGTAATTGTTAAGAATTTATTTTCAACTATTCTTTT
>CADBMU010000040.1 GCA_902795845.1 uncultured Erysipelotrichaceae bacterium | reverse complement strand
ACAACCTCTTGGTGGTAAAGCACAATTTGGTGGACAAAGATTTGGAGAAATGGAAGTTTGGGCATTATATGCATATGGTGCAGCTCACGTACTTCAAGAAATCTTAACTGTTAAATCTGATGACGTAGTAGGACGTGTTAAAGTTTATGAAGCTCTAGTTAAAGGTAAAACAATTAATCAAGCTGGAGTACCAGAAAGCTTTAGAGTATTAATAAAAGAATTACAAGCATTAGGATTAGATATTCAAGTATTAAATAAAGATAATGAATTAGTTGATTTTAAAGACATGGAAGAAGAGGAAGATAAAGAAGAAACAGTAATGATTGAACAAATTGATACTGAAAATCTTGAAGAACCTGAAGAACCAGATGTAGAAGAAGAAATTGATGAATTTGAAGAAGAAGATAATGAAGAATTAGAATATCCTGGTGATGAAGAAGTAGAAGAAGAGGAAGGTGATTTACTATGATGGAAGCAAATAACTTTAATGGAATTAGAGTAGGAATTGCCTCTCCTGAAAAAATCCTAAGTTGGTCTTATGGAGAAGTAAAAAAACCTGAAACAATAAATTATCGTACATTAAAACCTGAAAGAGATGGTTTATATTGTGAAAAAATCTTTGGACCTACTAAAGATTATGAATGTTCTTGTGGTAAGTACAAAAGATTACGTTATAAAAATGTAGTATGTGATAGATGTGGAGTAGAAGTTACAAGTTCTAAAGTTCGTCGTGAACGTATGGGACATATTGAACTTGCTTCTCCATGTTCACATATTTGGTTCTTTAAAGGAATTCCTTCAAAAATGGGATTAGTTCTAGATATGTCTCCAAGAGATCTAGAAGAAGTAATTTACTTTGTAAGTTATGTAGTAATTGATCCAGGAAAAGCTCCTTTAGAGAAAAAACAAACATTATCTGACAAAGAATATAGAGCATATTATGAAAAATATGGAAATACATTCAAAGTTGGTATGGGTGCTGAAGCAATTAGAGAATTACTTGAACAAGTTGATCTTGAAAAAGAAATTGAAGACTTAAGAAAAGAACTTGAAAATGCTTCAGGACAAAAGAAAATTAGATTAAGTAAACGTTTAGAATGTTTAGTATCATTCGTTGAATCAGGTAATAAACCTGAATGGATGGTTCTTACTGTATTACCAGTAATATCTCCTGAATTAAGACCAATGATCCAATTAGATGGTGGACGTTTTGCTACATCTGATTTAAATGACTTATATCGTCGTATAATAAATCGTAACAATCGTTTAAAGAAATTATTAGAATTAGGTGCCCCAAGTATCATTGTTCAAAACGAAAAACGTATGTTACAAGAAGCAGTAGATTCATTATTTGATAATGGTCGTCGTGGTAGAAGTGTTACTGCTGCAGGTAATAGACCTTTAAAATCATTATCAAGTATGTTAAAAGGTAAACAAGGACGTTTCCGTCAAAATTTATTAGGAAAACGTGTTGATTATTCTGGTCGTTCAGTTATCGTTGTTGGACCAAACTTAAAAATGTATCAATGTGGAATTCCTAAAGAAATGGCTCTTGAATTATTTAAACCACATGTTATTCATGGTTTAGTTGAAAGAGGACTTGCTCATAATATTAAAGGAGCTAAAAAATTAATTGAAAATAGAGACGAATGTGTTTGGGATATTGTTGAAGATGTTATAACAGAACATCCAGTAATGTTAAACCGTGCCCCAACACTACATAGATTAGGTATTCAAGCATTCGAACCAAAACTAGTTGGTGGAAAAGCTATAAGATTACACCCATTAGTATGTACAGCATTTAACGCTGACTTCGATGGTGACCAAATGGCTGTTCACGTTCCACTTTCTGAAGAAGCAAAAGCTGAAGCAAGAATTTTAATGCTTGGTGCAAATAACATCTTAAACCCTAAAGATGGAAAACCAATTGTTACTCCATCACAAGATATGGTTTTAGGTAACTGTTATTTAACTATTGAAAAAGCCGGAGAACCTAATGAAGGTAAAGTATACAAAAATACTAATGAAGTATTAATGGCTTACCAAAGAAGAGAAATTACATTACATACAAGAATTGCTGTTCCGGTAAATTCATTTAAACATAAGATATTTACTGATGATCAAAAGAATAAATACTTAGTAACTACTTGTGGTAAGATTATATTCAATGAAATACTACCTGATAGTTATCCATATATTAATGATAATAGCAAAGATAATATTGAAGGAATAACTCCTAAAAAATATTTCTTAGAAATGGGTACAAATATACCAGAAGCTATTGCTAATATGGAATTAACAAAACCATTTGTTAAAAAGACATTAGGAAGCATAATCGCTCAAGTATTTAAAAGATATAAAACTACTGAAACTTCAGTTATGCTAGATAAATTAAAAGACTTAGGATTTAAATATTCTACAGTAGCTGGTATAACAGTATCAGCATCTGATATCATTCCTTCTAAAACTAAAGGTGAAGTTATTGAAGAAGGACATCAAATGGTTGAAAAAATCAATAAACAATTTAAACGTGGTTTAATTACTGAAGAAGAACGTTATACAAATGTTATTGATGTATGGAATAAAGCTAATGCTAAAATCCAAAAAGAACTTGAAAGTATTGCCAATGATGATTTTGATAATCCAGTATTCATGATGATGAACTCTGGAGCTCGTGGATCTATTTCAAACTTCTCACAACTTGCTGGTATGCGTGGTTTGATGGCAAAACCAGATGGATCTACAGTTGAAATTCCAATTACTTCAAACTTTATTGAAGGACTTACAGTATCAGAATTCTTCTTATCTACACATGGTACAAGAAAAGGAGATGCCGATACAGCACTTCGTACTGCCGATTCAGGATATTTAACAAGAAGACTTGTTGATGTTGCACAAGATATTATTGTTAAAGAATACGATTGTGGTTCAATTAATGGTGTTGAAGTTCATGATTTACTTAACGATAAAGATGGATCAGTTATTGAAGCTTTATCTGAACGTATTTTAGGACGTTTCTCAGCTCAAAAAATTATTAATCCAGAAACGAAAGAAGTTATTCTAGAAAAAGGTGAAATGATTACTGAACCAATAGTTGCTAAAATAACTAAGGCTGGAATTAAAAGAGTTAATATTAGAAGTGTACTTACATGTAAAACAGTTAATGGTGTATGTCAAAAATGTTATGGTAGAAACTTAGCTACTGGTAACTTAGTTGAAACTGGTGAAGCTGTAGGTATTATGGCTGCTCAATCAATTGGTGAACCTGGTACACAATTAACAATGCGTACATTCCATACAGGTGGAGTTGCTAGTGGAGACGATATCACTCAAGGTCTTCCAAGAGTTGAAGAATTATTCGAAGCTAGAAATCCAAAAGGAAAAGCTACAATTGCTGAAATTAGTGGTAAAGTTGCTTCAATTGAAGAAACTAATGGTAAACATAAAATTGTTATCGAAAACGAAGTTGAAGCTCGTGAGCATGTTACAAATTACAACATGAAATTAAGAGTAGCAGTTGGAGATGAAGTAAATGCTGGTGATAAATTAACACAAGGTGCTGTTAATCCTAAAGAATTACTTGCAGTTACTGACCCACTTACTGCTCAAGAATATATCTTAAAAGAAATTCAAAGTACATATAAATTACAAGGTGTTGATATTTCAGATAAACATATTGAAATTATTGTACGTCGTATGATAAATAAAGTTCAAGTACTTGAATCTGGAGATACTGATTTAGTTGAAGGATTATCTGTATCATTAAGAGAATTTACAGATGCTAATAAACCAATTATCCTAAACGGTGGTGTACCAGCTAAGGGAAGACCAATTATGTTAGGTATTACTAAAGCATCTCTAGAAACAGATTCATTCTTATCTGCTGCATCATTCCAAGAAACTACAAGAGTTTTAACAGATGCTGCTGTTAAAGGTAAGATTGATCATTTAAGAGGACTTAAAGAAAACGTTATTATTGGTAAACTAATACCTGCTGGTACTGGTGCTAAACAATATAGCGATATTGAAATAATGCTTCAAAAAGAATTCATGGGTGACGATGCTCAAGAATACTTAGAAGAAAAATTAATGAATGATAACATAGAAGAAGGAAACAATTAATTTTGTTTCCTTTTTGTTTTATAGTAAATAAATATTGTTATAACTGCTGGTATACTAAGTAAAAATAAATAGTGAGGAAAATATAAAGAAATTATTAAATCATTTATATAATTATCTCCAAATACAAAACAAGCTATTAAAAATATAGTTATTAATATTCCAATAAAATAATAGTTATTATATTTTTGAGGAAGTAATCTTTTAAAAAAACAACTTGCTAAACAAAGCAATACAAAATTATCTAGTATCCAAGAAATTGAAAGAATATTTTCTACTTTTTCAATAAATCCAAAGACTTGAATGTCTTTTAAAACCATATATTCTGGAAATCTATAAATATATATTAAATAAGGCCCTAATACACCGATTAAAATAACACATAAAAAAGTTAAAGCAATAGATATTATTATATAGGCATTATAAAAATTATTATCTTCAAGTTGTAAATCTAATAAAAATAATAATGGTGTAGCTGATAGTGTAAAATAATATAAACTACTTTTTAATATATTGAATGTAGAATTACTAAAAAAGGGTTTTAGATTAGTATAATCTCCATTAAAAAATAATGCTAATATCCCAAATATGGTAAAAAATAAGGAAATAGGGAAAAGGCATTCAACGACGTAAGCTAAAATTTTATAACCTTTGAATGCAACAACTCCAATTAATATTACTAATGGTAAAATAATTAATAAAGTAGTTGAATTAATTAAGAAAAAAGATTTAGCAAATATTTGAATAATAAATAATATTTCATTGATGACAGCAATACTATAAATAATTAATAATAAGCGAATTATAAAACCTAAAGGCCCCATAATTTTTAAAATATCACTTAGAGATTTATGTCCTTTTTTATTCATTATAGTTTTTAAAAAATAACAAAAGATTATACCAAGTAAACTACCTAAAATAAAACTAATCCAAGTATCATTTTTAGAAAATCCAAAAAGTAAAGCATATCCGATTCCTAAAAATAAAGCTTTGGAACAAAAAATTATAAAAAAATTTTTTTGCCTATTTGTTATCATTTCTTCTTCACCTCAAATATTAAACCATTTCTATTTATACTTGTATTAACTTTAAAATTATAATTTATTTCTTTAAAATTTAATTTTTTGTTATTATTTTTATAATATTTAAAATTTATACCTAATACATCGCTGTCATTATTTATTAAAGTTTCTATTGTCTTATCTAAATCTTTTTTTATGATTTTATTAAATTTATTTTGTAATTTGTAGTAATTATTTTTATCTTTTAAATCGTAATTGCATTGATTTTCTTCAATTCTAGCCATTAAATTAATATTTATATTTGCGTTACTATTTGTAATATTAAATTTTAATTTTTGCTTATAAATATTAATAATTACATATTTATCTTCACCGTTTTCACTAGAACATTTATATTTATAAAAGGCATTTCTATTTTTATTTAGTAGTATGTTTATAGCTTGACTTTCTGAATAAGATAAAATATCTTTTAATTCATTTTTATTGTTAAATATAGCTACACCTTCAAGTTTTAATTTGTTATTTTTTTTAGTAACTGTTGGTAAATATAAATCTTGCATAGGATTAACGTTCAAATCAACATAATCTTCAAGATTAACTTTTAATGATAAATTTTCAGAAGTTGTATTTTCTATCATGGTATAAAGACTTTCTGAAACTACTTTATTTGCAGTACTTGTACTTTTTAAAATAGTTTTAGCATCATTTTCTTTAGCAACTAACATATAAAACATAATATTAATATTTGGATTTCTAATAAAATAATCGATTATTTGATTTGATTTCTTAGTTGCTATTTCTTCAGACATTATCATAATTTTAACATGATTTAAATACAGAATTTTACTTATTTCAAGATTTGTACTATTAAATGCTTCAGTTACAGTTTTTCCACTACCGCTTACATAATAAGCACGATTATCATTTTTAGAATTATCACTTGCTTCATCATCATTTAAAACTTCAAAAGTTATTTTAAAATTATTCTTTTCATTATCGAAATCTATAGCAATTCCAGATACAATGGCTAAATTATTTAATTCTTTATAATCACAGCAACTACAACTTAAAAATATAAAAAAAAGAAGAATTATTATTTTTTTCATAAAAGATCATTCCTTTGTTTTGTAATATTTTTTGCTGCTAATAAATTACTTCTTTTAGTATCTTTTGTAGAATCGCTTTTAATAAACGTTTTATTAAAATAATTCTTATTAAATGGTGCAATAGGGTAGAAGTATGGTTTACCTAATGTTTTTAAACTACAAATATGAATAAAGAATATTAATGTTGATATTATTAGTCCAAATAAACCATAAACAGAGGCGAAGAATAAGAAAACAATTCTAAAATGACGAATAGCATTTATCATTTCAAATTCAACAAACATTAAACTGGTTATAAAAGTAAATGCTATTATGATAATCATAATTGGTGAAACAATACCAGCTGACACTGCAGCTTCACCTAAAACTAATGCTCCAAGTATTGAAACAGCGCTACCATATGAACTTGGAAAACGCATATCACTTTCTCTTAACATTTCACAAATAAATAACAAAATTAAGGCTTCAACTATTGATGGAAAAGGAACCTGCGATCGTTGAGATGAAAAATTAATAAGCAAGCTAGTTGGAATAGTCTCCTGGTTATAATTTATTATTGCAATGTAATAACCAGGTACAATAATTGTTAAGAAAAAACATGTGATTCTAAGAATTCTTAGAGCGTTAAATTTTATATTTTTATTGTAGTTATCTACAATCGGATTTATAAAATCACCAAAGAAAGCTGGTAATAATAAAACGAATGGAGAAGTATCTACTAAAATAGCTATTTTACCTTCTAATAAACCTTTGGAAATTTTGTCTGGTCTTTCAGAAGAAGTAACTGTTGGAAATTCACTTTTATTTTCAATAAAATATTGAGCTAGTTGGCCTGAATCAAAAATAGCATCTATATCAATTTTATTTAATATTTTCAAAATATAATCAACGTTTTTACTATCAGCAATATCATTAATATATATAACACCAACTTTAGTGTTACTTTTACGTCCAATATTTAATTCTTTAATTTTTAAATGAGAACTTTTTATTCTTCTTTTTATTAATCCTAAGTTAATTTGATAATTTTCATTAAATGCATCTTTTGGACCATATAAAGCTTGTTCAACTTCTGGAGCAGGAATACTCCTATTAATATCAGCACGAGTTTCTACAGCAATAATAGTATTTTTTAAAACAATAATGGTAAAACCATTTGTTAAATAATATTCTAATGTATCAAGTTCTTTAATAAATTTAATATTTGGTGAAGGTATAATTTTTTCTATATCTGTAAGTTTTTTTATTGAAATAAAATAATTCAAATTTTTAAGAATATAATCATTTATTTTGTCACTACTAGATACTGTTTCTAAATAAGCTATATAAACGTATTTAGTAAGGTTAATATCAATTTTTCTAATAATTAGATCAGGAGTTTCATTAAATTCACTTTGTATTCTTTCAATTATTTTATTCATATAATTCACCATTTATATTATTTACCAAAAATTGTCTGGTATACTTTATTATGTTATAATATTTGAAGAGGTATTTAATATGACGGTAAAAATTGAAAGATTAGATGACTTTGGTAGAGGAATAGGGTATGTAGATGGTAAAATAGTTTTTATAGAAAATGCTTTACCTGGTGAACTAGTGGAATGTAAAATAATAAATGATAAGAAAAATTATTATGAAGCTAAATTAGTAAATATTATTAATAAATCACCTAGAAGGATAATACCTAAATGTAAGTATTTTGATATTTGTGGTGGGTGTCAATTACAACATTTAAACTATGATGATAGTACTTTATATAAAAGGGAGAAAATTAATGATTTATTTAAAAGAAATGAATTATTTGATGGTGCTATTAAATTTATTAAAAATGAAAATGATTTTTATTATCGTAATAAGATAGAATTAAAAGTAATTAATGGTCAAATGGGGTTTTATCAAAGTAAATCTCATGATTTAGTTGAAATT
>CADBMU010000039.1 GCA_902795845.1 uncultured Erysipelotrichaceae bacterium | reverse complement strand
TTTTTAAATGTATGTTTTTTGTAGTTAAAATAAATAAAATAATTTAACTATGTTATAAAATTTATCATAATATAAAAATACAATAAATAATGATGATACGATAAATGGTCCGAATGGAACTTCACTATCTTTTTTTAATGCTATTGTTGCAAGAGCATATGGTAGGGCTAAAAATGTAGAAAATATTAATGAAACCATTGCAACTTGTACTCCTAAAATCATTCCTAGAATAAAAGATAATTTAATATCGCCGCCCCCTAATGCATCTCTTTTATACATTTTCTTTCCTATAAAACCTACTAGAAGCATTACTAAGAACGTTATAATACCACTTATTAAAGTCGGTATAATTGCTTTATAGCCATAATATACTGTTTTTAAAATTATTACTAAAATTCCTGCTATTATAAGTGGTGAATCAAGTATTATCATATATTTAAAATCACTTACAAATATTATAACGCATAATGATGATAATATAAGCATTATAAAGAAATTATAAGAAATTCCAAAATATAAATAACTAAATAAAAATAATACTCCGGTAGCAAGTTCACTTAAAAATACATCAAAAGGTATCTGCTTACCACAATTTTTACATTTTCCTTTTTGAATTATATAAGAAATAAGAGGAATATTTTCATACCATTTTAATTTGTGATTACAAGCATCACAATGACTTCCTGGTTTTATTATTGATTTACCAATTGGAAGTCTTGTAGCTAAAACGTTATAAAAAGATCCCATTATTATTCCAAATATAAATATTACTATTGAATAATATATTGTCATATTAACCTATACTTCCCATCAAGTTAAACATTGGAATAACAACAGCTAATATTATAGTACCAACTACAACAGCAAGTCCTGCTATCATAACTGGTTCGATAAAACTTTTTAAACCATTAATAATACTTCTATGTTCTTCAGCATAATAATCAGATACTGTTTGCATCATAACATCAAGTTCTCCTGTTGATTCTCCTGTTACAATCATATAATAAGCAACTTCTGGTACAGCCCAATGGTTTTTAAAAGCATCAGATATTTTTCTTCCTTCAATAATATTATTTATCGTTCTTATCATTATTTCTTTATATATTTCATTATTAGTAATTTTACTTAATATTTCAACACTAGTAGTTATAAAAACATTATTTCTTAAAAGTGATGCAAATGTTTTAGTAAAAATTGTAAGTTCGTTATAAATAATAACGTTTTTTAAGAAAGGAGTATGCATAAAAACTATTTGCATTATTCTTCTTGCGGCTTTAACACGTCTATAAAGGAATATTAGAATCATTATAATTACTGCAATTATTAAAGCAATATATAATCCATTTAATCTTAAATAACTACTGGCATTCAAAACTACTTTTGTAAGGCCAGTTATAGGTGCACTAGATTGAGCATAAATTTTTTCAAACTGAGGTATAACATAAAGTAATATAAATGTTATAACTCCAATAGCAAATACTAATACAATTGTTGGATAAGTAATAGCACTTATCATTTCTTTTCTAGTTTGTTCTACTTCTTCATAGTAATTAGCCATATCAGATAAAGTAGATTCTATATCACCTGTTGCTTCTGCAGCTTTTACCATATTTACTAACAAATTAGGAAACATATTACCTTGTTTTTCTAAGCATTTTGAAAATGTTTCTCCATTAGTAAGTTCATAAGTTATAGCTTGAAATACTCTTTTTTGTGATTTTTTTCTATTCATTTGTTTACTTAAAATTCTAATAGCTTCAGCAAGAGGAATACCAGCTTTTAAATAGGTCGATAACTGTGATAGCCAAAAGATTAAATCTTTATTTGACATTTTTTTTGCTAAAATTGATGTTTCACCATATAAATGCATTAACCATTTAGAAGTATATATTTGATAAACATCAAATCCTTCACTAACTAAAAATGTATATACATCTAATTTTGAATAAGCATAAAATATATCTTTTTCTATCTTACCTTCTTTATTTCTTGCAACATATTGGTATACTAAAGCTTTTTCACTTCTTACAGATCCTTCTGTATCAAGAGTAGAAAGTAATTTTTTCTTTTCTTTTTCATAGTAATTATTTCTACTTTTAACCCAAAATAATTTATTATAAGCTTCAAGTCTTTTTTTTCTTTTTTCTTCTTTTAAAGCTTCTTGTTGTTCTGATAAAGTCATAAAACCTTGTTTGGTAGTTGAATATGCTCTATCAGCTGTTCCACTAATTACTGCATATAAATATGGAATTGATTCAAATAAAATAAATTTTATACCTTTAAAAACAAATATAAAGATATAAGCAAAGTACATTATGAAAGAGTTTTTTATACCATTTTTTTCTTTTGTATCAGTCATACTCTTCGTACCTCCTTATTCTATAAAATAGTATAACATATTATTTAAATAGTTTCTATTAAAATTTAATATATTTGTCAATAAAAAAATATTAGCTTTTTATCTAATATTTTAAGTTATAATTATTTTGTTTATTTCTTCAGTAGTTAATCCAGTTGCCTTTATTATATCTTCTTTGTTCATATGCATTTTAAATAACCTCTTTGCTATGTCAATTTTTTCTTTTTCTAATTTTTCTTCACCTAATTTAATGCCTTTTTCATATCCTGAATC
>CADBMU010000038.1 GCA_902795845.1 uncultured Erysipelotrichaceae bacterium | reverse complement strand
TTTTGGTCCTCCATATGCTGTATAATATGGACCTACTGTTACTCCTTCATTTATTGTTAAATCTCCATTTACTTTTACTATTACCATATTCTTGGCATAAGAGTTTGATTTACCAATATCTTTTATATCTCCATATTGAGTAGTTTCATTTATTACTTGATTTCCTTCATATGAATATAAATGAATTCCATAAATTTCATCTGCTACTTCAAAATTATAATATCCTGTTTCTAAATTATTATTTTGTAGTATTGATAATATACTTTCTCCACTTATTGTTTCTTTTTTAGATATTACTAGTTCTTTTATTTCAAAATATGTACTTGTATTATCATTACTTCTAAATACTAAGTATTTTGCTGATGCTGGAATAGTATATGAATCACTTAATTCAATCGTTGCTTTACTTGCTGATGTTATTGCATATTTTTCTAATAATG
Organism: uncultured Erysipelotrichaceae bacterium; assembly: GCA_902795845.1. Classification (GTDB taxonomy): domain Bacteria; phylum Bacillota_I; class Bacilli_A; order RF39; family UBA660; genus RUG14121. The sequence goes on along the minus strand of CADBMU010000038.1, from coordinate 13,615 downwards.
TATCATTTTCATCATAGAATTCTATACTTAATTCTTGATTTGCTCCAGCTATATATGCATTTCCTAAAATATTTAATTCTTTTTTTCTTAAAGATTCATCAATTATTATTTTTTTTATACCTTTTTCTATCTTTTCTATCGTATCTTCATGATCATCATATGCTGATTCACCTAATGCATCACTTGGAAGGCTCATATCTTTTTCTGAAACTACAGTTAATCCAGAATCTTTTTTTACACTTTTTGCTTGTATTTTTCCTTTATGATAATGTCCTGATCCAGTGTATTCTTTCCATGTTTTTCCATCATCTAATGATATATAATTTTCTATATCATCTCTTTTATCATATTCAATATAATAATAGTCATCATAAAGTATTTCATTTTGTTTTAAAATTGGATATAAACTTCCACTATTAATTACTGGTAACTTTGGTGCATCTAAATCTATTAAATATGTTGTTTCTTCTACTTCTTTTTCATTTGAAGCTTCATCTATTCCTTTAGCATATATTGTTAAACTTCCGTCTTCATTTTTTTGACTTAATACATCTTCTGATTTTATTGAGACTTTACCAATATAATTCTTATATTCTTCATTTCCTATTTTATATTGTTTTGTTTTTGAATCTTTATAATCTATTTCAAATTCTAAAGTATTTCCATAATCTTTTGTCAATATATTTATTGCTATATCTGGTGCTGTTTTATCAATATTTTTTATTTCTATTAAATCTTTTGCAGTATTTCCAACTTTATCTTTAGCACAAATTGTATACAATCCATTTTCTTCTACTGTAAATGTTTGCATATTTTCTATATATGTTGCTTTACTACAATCTACATTATTTTTGGCATATCCAACTTTATCTATTCCAAGATTATCTTTTCCAACTAACTGAACTGTTACTTTTTGTCTAGGTTTTTCTAGTTCTCCTCTTGCTTCTATTTGTGGTGCTTCATCATCTATATTTGTTATTTTTATATTTGATGTTTCACTCCATACTTCAGCACTATTTTGACTTTTAGCATATATTACTGTTTTATTATCTGTAATTTTTATTGGTCCATTATAATCTAACCAACCACTATCTTCTCCAGTAGGTTTTATTATTTTATATTGTTTTATTTTACTAGTATTATCATAGATTATTGCTACTTCTAATTCTTTTGTAGGTTCTTCTTCTGATAAAATAAATGTTGGTTTTGCAGGTTTAGATGTATCCCATCTCATAAATAGATTTTCCATTAAATTATCACTTATATCATCTATTAAATAATAATGGTCTGTATATATTATTTCTTTTCCTTTTTCATCTTCTATTTTTACACCATCTTTTGAAATAATATTTTTTCCTTCTTGTTTTATTAATAGTATTCCTAATGAGTTATTATATTTTTTCCATTTACCATTCTTTGTCCATTTATATTCTCTATTATCACTATTACTACTATCAGGATAATTTAAATGAATTATGTAATAATTTCCTTTATCTATTAAAGTGTAATTTGGTATATATGCTATATTTTTAATTCTTTTTGATGATATATTTGTATTTCCTAATACATCTTCATTCATTGCATATATTGTACAATTTTCATTTATTGTTATTTCATCTGTATAGTCAACCCATTCTCCATTATTTATTTTATATTTTTTTGTCTCTGCATTTTTAGCATATTCTATTGATATTTTTACACTATTACTTGTTTCTTCTGGATTTTGATTAATTATTGGAGCACTTATTCCTGTAGTTAAGTAATTTATATTTAATTTGGCTTCTCCATTTCCAGTATCACTAATTGCGTAAGCATATATAGTTTCATTTTTGTCTAATGTAAATGATCCATTATACTCTTTTAATTCTCCATAATAACCAATTTTATAATATTTTTTTGTTGCTCTAGAATCATAGTCAATAGTTATTTCAGTTTTATTTATTAATCCTTTTACTTCTTCTTTTTTAGGATTTGTATGAATTGATACTTCATATTTATCATATACTTTTGGTGGTTTTATAGTAGTTATTGTTGTACTTGCTAAATCTATATTTAAATTTTCATCTATTGCTCTTGCATATACGGTTTTACTTTCTTTAATTTCTAGTGGATTCTCGTAAGTATACCATATATTTCCATCAAAACTATATTCTAGTTTTTTATAATTTTGACCACTTATTTTTACAGCAGCTTCCGTTACTATTGTATCTAAATAATTACTTGGCTCTACGTCAATTTTTACATAAGGATATGATGGTCTTTTTATATTCTTAACATAGTAATAACTTGTATCACTTCTTTTTCCATCGCTTTCTCTTATATAATAAGCTCTTATTACTTGATTTTCTTTAACTTTTAATGTTTCTTTATATTCTTCATATTTACCATACCCTATAGAATAATATATTTTTGATGCTTTTTCTTTTGTTGTTATTTCTACTTCTGTTTCTTCAACTATTTCATTTTCTTGTTTATTTGTTATAGTTGGTCCTTCTAAGTATGTTGGAGACAACATTGGTTTTTCTGTTGTATTTCCACCAGGTATATTATCTATTTCTGGATTACTTGGTAAATCAGGATTTGTTGTACTTCCTCCTGGTGTCGTACCACCAGGTGTTATTTCATTTGATATTCTTTTTATATAAACGCTATCTGTTCCTTGTCTTTTTGTTGTATATTGATAAGTTCCATCACTATCATACACTTTTTCTTCTTTTATTGCTCTAGCTTCTATTAAAGTATTACCTTTTATATTAAATGGCTTTTCATATTTAGTCCATTCTCCACCATCTATTCTATACTCTTTTATTTTTGCATTTTCATCATAAGTTATAGTGATTTTAGTACTTTGATTTTCTCCTACCTCATAACTTTGAGGTTCAATATCTACTGTTATTTTTCCTTTTGGATTTACAATATATGTTTTTCCACCTAATTTATATCTAATGTATACATCATCAACTTGACTTAATCTTATTAAAATAGGTCCTGTATATTCTTTCCAACTACTTTCTTTATCTCTTACATCATTTTCATTTGCTACTCTATATTCCCAATCAGTTGAATTTTCTGGATAATATAGTGTTAGTGTCATCCATCCATCCCATGTTATATTCTCTTCTGTTGTTACTTCTATTTCTTTTGATGTACTTGTAGTAAGTCCATTGTTTCCTTTAGCTTCACATGTAATAGTATGATTTCCTAATTCTAATTCTTTTGTATTAGTTACTTCTGTTTTATCTTCTAATTCGCATCTTACTTCTCCACCTTGTTTATCAAATTCATAGTAACTTGGTAAATCATAATTATCTTTAATTTTTATTCTTTTTGGAACTTTATTTAAATTAATTATAGGTGCTTTCTTGTTATCATTCTCGTCTTCAGATGCTCCTGGTGTATTATTTTCTTCATTTTTATTTTCAGAATCATTATTCTTAGTTTCTTCATTATTATTTTGTTCATTATTTTTTTCACCAGGTGTTTGTTCATCATTTATTTTTACACTTATATTAATATTTTTACTTATTCTAACTTCATTTCCAACTTTATCTCTTACTATAATAGTTAATATGTGCTCACCTGTTATTTCTAATTCAAATTCATTAGTTGTTTCTTTTTCAGTTTCACCATCTATTTGATAAAGTATTTTACCAATTCCACTCAATTTATCTGTTGCATCTATTTTTACTTTTAATTTACCTATTTCTTCTTTTATTTCTACATTATTTATTTCTGGTATTTCATTATCTATCGCTATATATTCAATGTTACTTAATTTACCTTTTGTACCTTTATTAGACACTCCTCTAAAAGCAATATAGTATTTACCTGTTTTATTTATTACAGCATTTTTTGTTGTTGTAATTTTATAACGGCAATTTTTCATATCTTTTTTTGAACTTACACAATATTCATAATATTTTATTCCGCTACCACTTTTGGCATCTTTTTCAATTTTAATTATTCTTTCTTTATTCCATATTTCACTTCCACCACTAATTACTGGAGAAGTTGGTGTATCAACTTTAACTTTTTCAATCAAAAAATCCTCAATCGTATTTTTTACTGCAGGTATATTGGAATATGCATAACCAGCTGTTGATAAAAGCAAAAATATTCCTAAAATTGCTTCTATAACTATTAGTTTATTTATTTTTCTACCGTATACTAAATACTCTCCACATTTTTTTATTTTAGTAGATAGTTTAATTAATTCTTTTCCTTCTGTTTTAGCCTTAATTTTTTTTGTTCTTAATTTTTTTATTTTTCCATCATAAAAATAACAAATTTCATATTCGTCATAGTAATTTTCTTCTATCTCTATTTCTAATAATTCTTCTATTCCTTCAAATCCAACATCGTAAGAATTTATTAGTTTTCTATCCTTGTATTTTCTTTTTTTTATTTCTTCTTTAGTTAGTTCTTTTTTATATTTTTTTATCATATAAACTACCTACTCTCTACTATCTTTAATTATATCATTTTTACATAAAAAAACAAGTTCATGAGTTCTGAACTTGTTATTCTATTTCATCTTTTAGAGCTTCTAAAAGTTCTTCTTTTGTCATTTTTGTGTATCCTTTAATTTTTTTTGCTTTTGCCATTTCTCTTAATTTTAATAATGTAGGTTCACTAGTAGATGGACACTCTTCTGGATCACAAATTCTACCATATAATACTAAAGATTCAATTTGTTCTTTAGTTAATGTTTCATTAGTAATTAATGCATCAGCAAGTAAATTTACTAAATCTTCATTTTCTTTTAGAACTTTTTTAGCTTTTTCATAACATTCTTCAATTATCTTACGAGATGCTTGATCTATCTCTAATGCAACTTGGTCAGAATAATTTTTAGATTTATTATAATCTCTTCCTAAGAAAACATTTTCACCACTTTGTTGTTCATATTGCATTGGTCCTAAATCACTCATACCATATTCTGTAACCATACTTCTTGCAACATTTGTTGCTTTTTTAAAGTCATCAGAAGCACCTGTTGTAATTTCACCAAGGAATAATTCTTCACTAGCTCTACCACCTAATAATCCAGTAATATGAGCAAGTAATTCATTTTTAGTCATTATAGCTATTTTTTCTTCTTTAGGAAGCATCATAGTATAACCACCAGCCATACCACGAGGTATGATTGTTATCTTATGAACTTCTTGAGCATTTTCAAGTTTAATTCCTAAAACTGCATGTCCAGCTTCATGAATTGCAACAAGTCTTTTTTCAGCTGGTGTAATAACTCTTGAAGTTTTTGCAGGTCCCATTAAAACTCTATCAGTTGCTTCATCAATTTCAGGCATTCCAATTGCATTTTTATTTCTTCTTACAGCAAGTAAAGCTGCTTCATTAAGAAGATTCTCAAGATCTGCTCCACTATATCCTGGAGTTCTTTGAGCAACATTTTTAAGATTTATATTTTTATCAAATATTTTATTTTTAGCATGAACTTTTAATATTTCTTCACGAGCTTTTGAATCTGGTAAAGAAACTGTTACTTGTCTATCAAATCTTCCTGGACGAAGAAGTGCTGGATCAAGTACATCTGGACGGTTAGTAGCTGCAATAATTATAATACCTTCATTAGCTCCAAAACCATCCATTTCAGTTAATAATTGGTTTAAAGTTTGTTCTCTTTCATCATGTCCTCCACCAATTCCTGAACCCCTTTGACGTCCAACAGCATCTATTTCATCAATAAATATTAAACATGGTGCACATCTTTTTGCTTCTTTAAACATATCACGTACACGTGATGCTCCAACTCCAACAAATAATTCAACAAAATCTGAACCACTTATATAGAAGAATGGAACATTAGCTTCACCAGCTACTGCTTTAGCAAGTAATGTTTTACCTGTTCCTGGAGGACCTACTAAAAGGACACCTTTTGGAATTCTAGCTCCAAGTTTTTGGAATTTTTTAGGATTTTTTAAGAAATCTATTAATTCTGCAACTTCTTGTTTTTCTTCATCTAAACCAGCAACACTATCAAATTTAACATTTCCACCATCTTCAGAAAGTTTAGCTCTACTTCTTCCAAAATCCATAGAATTTTTATTTCCACTTGCCATTTTGTTAAATAAAACATATGACAAAATTACAAGTACAGCTAAAGGTAAAACATTAACAATAATATATAATATTTTACTTGATCCTGGGTCGCTTTCATTTTTATAAGTCTTTAACTTATGTGTTGTTGCATAATTAGTAACTTCACTAATTTCTTGTTCAATAACTTTAGCTTCAAAAGATTCGTTATCTTTATAATCTTTTAATTTACCAGTTACATAATAAATGCTTTCACTACTTTTTGGAGTTATTACAAGTTCAGTAACTTTCTCCTTATTAATGTAATTCATTAATTCTCCAGTAGATAATTCATGAGTAATATTACCACCATAATTTAAAAACATTAAAACAGCTGTAATAACACAACATAAAATTAAATATGGAAAAATATTTTTAAATACATTATTATTTCTTTTATTCATTATTTTCCTCCTTATTTAAAATATACTTTATTATTATATCATACTTTTCATTTTTTTCCTTATCAAAATTAGATTTCTTTACACCGGGTATCCACAATATTTTACCACTATTATCTGTAAAAATTGTTAAATTTTGTCGGCGTTCATAATTTATTTTATCATCGGTTAAAATATCACTAACTTTTTTATAATAATTAACATTTTTTAGTAGTATTTTATCGCCATTAATTCTCGTTCTCACATGAAATGGTAATTCTACTTCTTTACTATTTATTCTAAGTATATAATTAGATTTTTCTAAATTTTCATTTATCTCTTTAAATTCCTTATTATCTATTTTTAAATATTTTTTAAAGACATAATCATATTCTTTACAAGGTATTTCTTCAATAATCTTAAATTGATTGTATTCAATTAATCCTATTAAACCACCTGGTAAATTAATAATAGAGTTATTTTTATTTCTAATAATTAACTTTCTAATATTTTCTACATGTTTTTTATTAATTACCTCTAAATAGCCATCATATTTTTTTTCTAATAATCTTTCTAAAAGTTTTTTTTGAATTAATATATCTTCTTTTAAAAATTTATCTATTATAATTATATTATTTCTTAAAATATGTTTACATTTATTATCAAGATATTTTTCGACAAAATTATCATATTCTTTTAATTCTTTAGAATATTCTAAATACTTTTCATGTACATTAGGATTCTCTTCTTTTAAAAATGGTAAAACGTTTTTTCTAAATCTATTTCTTGTATGGGTATCATCAAAGTTTGTATAATCAATTGCATACAATATTTTATTTTTTTCTAAATATTCTAATATTTCTTTTTTTGTGGTGTATAAAAGTGGTCTCATAATTTGGTAATCTTTTTTATTTGTAATAAGCTCTATACCTTTATATCCTTTTAATGTACTCCCACGATTAAGGCGCATTAAAATAGTTTCTATTAAATCATCACCATGATGGGCCGTAAATAATATCTTTGCATGATATTTTTTTACTACTTTGTCAAAAAATTTATATCTTATTTTTCTTGCTTCCATTTCAAAATTATTATTATTAATTTTTTCTATTTTCATGCTTTCAAAAATAAGATTATTTTTTAAACAGTATTTTTTTAAATTTTCTTCTTCTATTTTACTTTCTTGTCTTACATTGTGATTCACATGAGCAACTATTATCTTTAAATTTTTGAGTTTATCATTTACTAAGATATTTAAAAGTGCCATTGAATCAGGTCCATAAGAACACGCAACTACTACTGGATCATTATTTTTTACATTATTGTTAATAAATTCTAAAACCTTTTGCATGTAAGACCTTCTTTCTATTAATTTACTTTTAATACTGACTCAATTAATTCTTGAATATTTCCATCAAGTACTTTTGCTGCTTGCGAAGTTTCATAACCACTTCTTGCATCTTTAACTAAAGTGTAAGGTTCTAAAACATAACTTCTAATTTGGCTTCCAAAATTAATTGATTCATTAATTCCTTTTAATTTATTCATTTCTTTTTCTTGTTTTTCTAATTCAATTTGATACAATTTACTTTTTAATACTTTCATAGCTTCTTCTTTATTTTTCATCTGACTTCTTTCATTTTGACAAGTTACTACAGTATTTGTAGGTAAATGAGTAATTCTTACTGCTGAATTTGAAGTATTTACTGATTGTCCTCCAGCACCACTAGAATGATAAACATCAATTTTTAAATCACTTTCTTTTATTTCAATATCGATATTATTATCTATTTCAGGAATAACGCTAACCGATGCAAAAGATGTATGCCTTCTAGCATTTGAATCAAATGGTGATATTCTTACAAGTCTATGAACACCTTGTTCACATTTTAAATACCCAAAAGCATAAAGTCCTTTAATATGTAGAGTTACGCTTTTAATTCCAGCTTCATCACCTTTTTGTTCATCCAATACTTCACATGTAAAATTCATAATTTGAGCATATCTTTGATACATTCTTGACAACATACTAGCCCAGTCACAACTTTCTGTACCACCAGCACCAGGATGTATTTCAAGATAACAATTATACTTATCATATTCTTTATTTAACAAAGTATTAATTTCTAATTCTGATATTTTACTTTCTAATTCTAAGACCTTATTTGCTATTTCACTAAGTTCATCGTTATTTACTATTTCTAACATTTCTACATAGTAATTCAAATTATCATAAATATCTTGATAATTATCAACTATTTTTTTTAAAGCACTTAAGTTTTTATTTATTTCTTGAGCTTTATTAACGTCATTCCATATATCTGGATCATTTAATTTTGTTTCAAGTTCTTCTATTTCTTGCTTGTTTTTAGCAATGTCAAAGTGACCTCCCAATAGTGGTCATTTTTTCTATCAAATTTTTAAGTAATATTTCTAATTCATTTTTTTCCATTTTTTATCACCAATATAATTATACCATTATTTTTTAGGTTTTAAATTTTTTGTGTAATAATCATCTACCATTTCTTCATTTATTATATCTTCATCTAAATATAAATTATCACATTTAGTTAATATAATTCCATCTACTAAAGCATTTAAATAATAATCATCAACTAAAATTTCTTCTGAAATTAAAGATTTCAAAGAATTATTTTCATACATTTCTATTTTTTCCTCAAAATCACCAATATCTACAATATTATTAAAATTCTTTTTATCAACTATATATTTTGACCATTTATAATCAGTTTTGATTATTTCTTCCATTAAAGTTTCAAAAGAATCAAAGTCCATTCCAGCTAAACTTTTAATAAAACCGATTATTTCTTCACTTAAATTTGCTGATATTGCACCATTATCTATTGGTGTCATTTCATAAGTTTTCATTTCTTTTTTGTAATAAGATAGTAAAATATCAAGATTTATTGTTTCACCATATTGTTTATAATCATTATCAAATAATTTAAAACTATATAACAACCAAGCACACTGAGCACTTGATAAAGCTTTTACAGTTTTTATTTTTCTTAAAATATTATATCTATAAAATTCTAATGCATAGTTTAATAAAACCTCTAAAAAATCATCTATAGTCATAACAGCATTTTCTAAATCTTCAAAATCTATTATACTGCACACTTTGTTATAAATTTGAGCTTCATCAAAATTTAAAGTTGATTCTCTATTTTTTAAATTTAACACTTTATAAGCATCTAAAAAACTTGTTTCTAATATGCCATTAAATATATTTCTTAAAATAAAACTTTCTGAATTATGCATCTCCATTAATTTTTCTGCAGCAAAATATAAATGAGTTTTTTCATCTACTTCTGCTTCTTCTAATTCATAATTATTAATTGCATTGAAGAAAATAATTTTTAAAATTGTAGCTCTAAAAATATCATTACTTAAAACTTGTTCCATAACCCACCTCTAATTATTGTTAATTATCATACTTCATTTTGGTATTGAAGGCAAGAAAAAAGTGGTACTAATTGCCACTTTCTCCAAGAGTTACTTCAATATTTTGTTTTTCATCATCTCTAACTACAGTTAATGTTACTTTTTCACCAATATTGAACTTATATAGATTATATTTTAAATAAGCTACACTTTCTATATCTGTATCATTAAGTTTAACTATTATATCGCCTTTTTTTATACCAGCTTTATCTGCTGGAGAATTTTTTTCGACATCAGCAACATATACACCAGTTGTAGTAATAGACTCATCATAATATTTTTTATTAATATCTGAAACATTATACATTGACACTCCTAAATAAGGACGTTTAATGTCTTCATTTTTTACTATTTTATCTGCATAATCTATTGCTGTTTCAATTGGAATAGCAAATCCCATGCCTTCTACACCACTTTTTACAAGTTTCATTGAAGTAATTCCAACAACTTCACCATTTGCATCGCAAAGAGGCCCACCACTATTTCCTGAGTTAATTGCTGCATCAGTTTGAATAGCACTCATAACCCAATCGCTAGTAGAATTACTGTTTGATGAATCAACTTCAATTAAACGGTTTTTACCAGATAAAATACCTCTTGTTACTGTCCAAGAATATGCACTATCAAGTGGAGCACCAACAGCAAATACAGTATCTCCTACTTTAGCATCATCACTACTTCCAAGTGTTGCAACACTTATATCATCAAAGCTATCTATTGATAATACGGCAATATCAGCATATGTATCACTACCTAATACCTCGGCCTCTATTTTCTTGCCATTAGTAAAGTTAACATATATTTTTGTACCACCAGATATTACATGGTTATTAGTTAAAATATAAGCTTTACCATCTTCATTTTTATAAACAAATCCTGTACCTGATGCTGATAATTCTTTTCTCACATAAGTTTGAACAACAACTACTGCATCATAAACTTTGTTAACTGCTTCGCTTAATCCTGTATCAGTGATACTAACATCTTTTACTACTTTAGTAGTATTTGTCGTTTTAATAAATTCATTAGGGTAGAAATGAAATAATAAATACATTCCAAATGCTCCTAAAAAGAAAGTTATAATAATCACTAAGATTTTCACAAACCAATTATTTTTTTTCTTCATCTAATCTAACCTCGCTAGTTCTTTAAAATTCTCTGGAAATCCCATTCTATCTAATACTTTAGCTATAGGTATTACATTTAATTTGCCTGCAAGTACATCTATTTCATAAGATATTTCATTCAAAAGTAATGTAAAATCGTCTTTACGAAGTAACTGTTTTAGAATAATAATTACTGCAAATAAATCTTCTTTACCATAAATATATTCGCCATCCATCATTGGAATATTTAACAATTGATGATACTTTGTATTATATATTGGTTTTTGAGCTTTATGTTCATAAACAATATCTTCATGAGCACATAAATTTCTATAATTTGATAGAATTGTTAAGTAACTCATTAATTCTTGATAATTGATATTAAAAACATCTGCTATATTTTTTTGATCATCCACTTTTAATATTCCATATAATTCACTAACTATACCAAATGATAAAACTTTTACGACAATCCATGGTGGAATATAACCATAATTTGAAATATAATGACTTGTTGCTTCATGTTGTCCACCATTAATTCTTATTTGTCTTTTCATTTTTTTTAATAAATCATTAACTTGTCTAGTTTTACTTGGTTCTCTAGTAAAGTTTTTAGGATTTAAATAATTTTTCTCTGTAATACCATAATTTCTTGAGATATTATATGAGATAACACTTTTGATATTATTTTCTATAATAAGGATATTTTTGAAAATTATATTTCTTAGTTGTCTATCAAAGTTAAATAATCCATAAAGTTCACGAAAATTAGTGTTTTGAATAAACTTTTTACTTTCATTAGATTTAAAAAATAAATGCCTATAACCACTAATAAAGAAGTAATTTTCACGTAGTAATATTTCTTTGGCTCTTTCAACATCATCAATTATTAGACCTTTGTTCTTTAAAATATCAACTTGTTCATCTAAAGTTTTAAATGTTTTGTTCATTCAAATCACCCTACTATAGATAATTATATCATAAAGTACATTTACATACTATATTTTTTATGTGTTAGTTATGTTATAATTATGTGAAAGGTTGGTGAAATTTTATGCCACAATTAATAACTCATAATTTATTTGGAAAAGATGTTTTTAACGAATTGGATAAAAATATTCAAAGTTCTTTCAAACAAGAAATTCCTACATATGAAATGTTTTGTCAAAGTTTTGATAATTTCTTATATTATGCCAGTTTTAATATTAAAAAAACTAAAAAAATAAATTTTTTATCCAAGAGAGGTCATAAAACAAATGTCAAAAAATATTTTATGAATATTTTAAATAATATTATAGAGTTAAATTTAAAAGATGACCCTAGTGCTTTAGCTTATTTATATGGTTCTATAAATCATTATGTACTAGATTCTACTTGTCATCCTTTAATATTTTATAAAACTGGAGTATATGATAGAAGAAAAAAAGAAACTAAAAAATTCATGGGTCTTCATGGTGATATGGAATCTAATATTGATGCTTTCTTTTATATAAATAAATGTAAAAAAGCTTATCACAAAGTTAATGTGGTAAAAGAATTTATTCCTAAAATTAAGTTTTCAAATAATTTAAAAATTATTATGGATAAGACTTTCTTAGAAACTTTTGGTGAAGAAAATGTTGCTAAATATTATTTTAAATCATATAATCTTTCAAGAATTTTATATAGAATTTTTATCAATGATAAGTATGGAATCAAGAAAAAAATGTATAAAATTTTTGACAAAGTAGTTTGGTTTAGACATAATAATTATGAATACTATACAACTTATATAAAACAACCTAATATAAGTTATTTAAATATTAATCGAAAAAAATGGTTCTATCCATCAGATAAAACCATTGAATCTACTGATTCTTTTATTGATTTATATGATAAGTCAATTAAAAAATCAGTCATGCTTATAACCCTTGCAAATGATGTTATAAATAGGAAAAAAGATATAAAAGAGTTTGAAAAAAATATTGGTAATCTTTCATATGTTAGAGGGCTTGATTGTGATCATAGTAAATATATGAGAACATTTGAATTCTAATAAAATTTTATGATTGCTTCAGTGATATACTGAGCAATCTTTTTTTGATAATTATCACTTTTTAATTTTTGCTTTTCTTTGTAGTTAGAAAGAAAACCACATTCTATTAAAACCCCAGTAGGTTTTAATTTATTATACATATATGTTCTCTCTGGAATATTTTTTATTTCCCTTTTGGTATTAGTTTTTGTATTAAGATAATTTTGAATAGTTTCAGCTAGTAATTTATTATTATCTTTCTTTCTATTATAAAAAACTTGAGGCCCATAATAACTTGCATCACTTAAATAATTTAAATGAATAGATAAATACATATCTGCATTGTTATTATTTATTATTTTAATACGATTATCAAAATCACTTCTTTTTCTATTATAAATATTTGGACTACTTAAATCGTAGTTGCCATTTCTTGTAAGAATAACACTAGCGCCATTAGTACTTAAATAATATTCTAAATATTTGGATATTTTTAAGTTAATATCACTTTCATAAACACTGTTAGAAACAGTTCCCGGGTCTTTACCACCATG